>JAICZD010000035.1 GCA_025933855.1 Modestobacter sp.
CCGGCTGGACCCCGCCGGGTGCCGGCGCGGTGACCGCGGTCCGGGACGACGGCGCGGCGGTGCTGCTGCCGCTCCGCCGGAACGGCGATCCGCGGCCGGCCGGAGCGCTGGCCGCCGCCGCGCTGGCCGGCCTGCCCGCCGGCAGCACCGCCGGCGTGGCGACCGCCCGGTCCGGCTGCACCGCGCTGCCCGACCAGTGGCACGAGGCCCGCACCGCCGCCCGGGTGGCCGCCGCGGTGCCCGGGCTGGCACCGGTCGCCGCCTGGGCGGAGCTCGGCGCCTGGCGGCAGGTCGCCGAGCTGTCCGGCCCGGACCCGGCCCTGCGACCCCTGCTGGACGACCCGGTGCTCAGCCGCACCGCGGAGGTCTGGCTGGACTGCGCCGGCAGCCCGCAGCGGGCCGCGGCCACGCTGTGCGTCCACCGGCAGACGCTGTACTACCGGCTGGGCCGGATCGCCGAGCTGACCGGCCTGGACCTCGCCGACGGCGCCGACCGGCTGCTGCTGCACCTCGGCGTCCGCGCCGCCCGGCTGGCCCGCGCCGTTCCGGACAGCGCCGGCCCCGCGATCTGAGTTCCAGTTGCTGCCCGCCGGGGAGACGATCAGCAGGTAGCCGGGGACGACCACGCGGATCAGCGCCGATACCCGGAGGACCGTTCCGGACCCGGACCGGGGCGGCCGGTCAGCGGTCGGTGAACTCCGGGGTCAGCCCGTCGTCCCCCGCGCCGTCCTGGGCAGCGGCCCCGCCGGCCCCGGGCAGCGGGGCGTCGTCGTCGACTGCCGCAGCGACCTCCGGCGAGTCCTCGACCGCCGGGGCGGCCGGGGTGTCGTCGGGGGACTCCAGCTCCTGCAGCAGCGCCCGCTCCTCGGGAGTGAGCGGGGTCCGGTCGCGCTCGCCCGGCTCGCCCTCGTCGTTGCCGGTCGCCATCGCGGTGTCGGGGATCTCGGGGTACTCGTCGGCTGCGCTCATGCCCGGTGCACTACCAGCCGCGGCGCCGGGGCAACCGTCGTCCCCGGCGGTGCGCGTGTCAGGCGGGGCGGCCCGCACGCCGTCGGTCAGGTGGCGACGGCGGACACCAGCCGCGGCTCCAGGGCGCCGGACCCCAGCAGCCGGCCCACCCTGGCGGACTGCTCCTGCGCCTGGGCCCAGGCCGGGTCGGCGCCGTGCCGGCGCTGCACCTCGGCGTCGACCGCGTCGGCCCGCTGCTCCCACTCCGGCGGGCTGTCGGACAGGTCGGCGCGCGCGGTGGCGGTCACGGTGAACCCCGCGCCGGCCAGCAGGTCGTCCAGCTCGGCCGGGTCGGGAAAGGTGTTGCCCTCGGGCAGCGGAGGTTCGAGCTCGGCCACGGCGACGAAGACCAGCAGGCCGAGCCGGCCGCCGGGCACCAGCACCCGGTGCAGCTCGGCGAGCACGGCGGCCTTGTCCTCGGTGGTGCACAGCACCCCGAGGCACCAGGCGGCGTCCACGCAGTCGTCGGCCAGCGGCAGCGCCTGGGAGACCGCCACCACCGACGGCAGACCGAACAGCGCCCGGCTGGCGTGCACGGCGGCGCGCATGGGTTCGGCGCAGACCGGCCGGACCCCGCGCGCGGAGGCCAGCCAGCCGGCCGGGCCGCCCACGCCGGCACCGGCGTCGAGCACCCGGTCGCCGGCCCGGACCGCCATCGCGTCGGCCAGCCAGCGCAGGGCCCCCTCGCTGCCGCTTCCCCGGCAGCCGGCCGGCACCGCGTGGTCCGCTCCGAGCGCCCGCACCGCCTCCTCGGTCCAGCCGGCGACGGTGCCGAACTCGGTCTCCATGGCCTCGCTGGCCAACTCGCTCATCCGTCCTCCCGGATCCGCGCGGCGATCTCCGCCTTGATGCCGGCGGCCGCCTCCTCGCCGCGGTCGGCGGCCAGCCCCGACAGGTTCACCCCCACCACGCCGGGCACCGCGAGCACCGCCCGGGCCTCGGCCACCGCGGCGGCGATGCCCGCCGCCACCGGGTCGGGGGACGCCAGCACCCGCTGCACCGCGACGTCGTCCAGGTGCAGGCCGGGGAACCGCTGCAGCACCCGCGCCGACCGCTCGTCGGTGTACACCGCGACCGCGGCCAGGAACGGCAGCGTGGCACCGGCCGACCGGGCCGCGGCGACGAACCCGGCCAGCCGCTGCGGAGACCCGACGTGGTTGAGCACGCACAGCCGTGCGCCGGCCCGCTGCTTCTCCGCCACCCGGCCGGGGCGCAGGCCCTGCGGCGGCGACTCCGGGGATTCCGGCACGGCGGCGGTCAGCCCGGCGGCGGTCGCCAGCGCGGCCAGCCGGGTGCCGTCCAGGTCGAACACCGAGGTGACCCCGGGCCGGACGGCGGGGCCGCGGCCGTCGCCGGTCACGCAGAGCACCCCGTCGACCCCCAGGACCGCCAGCCCGGCCAGTTCCTGCTCCAGCACCACCCGGTTGCGATCCCGGCAGGCCAGCGTCGTCCACGGTCGTCCCCCCGCCGCGAGCACCTCGGCGGCGAGCAGCGTGGGCGGCAGGTCGGGCCGGTTGGTGTGCTCACCGACGAGCAGGCCGTCGCTCACCGGGGCGAGCACGCGCACCACCCGCCGCACCGACGCGACGTCGAAGGGCCGGACGGTCAGGTCGGTGAGCACCACGGGGCCAGCGCCGGCCCGGTGCAGCAGGCTGCCGGGCACCGGCTCGGGAACCGGTGGCACGGGCGCCGTCCAGGCCGGCAGCGGCGGCTCGAGGAAGACGCACGGGTGCTCGGCCAGCTCGCAGCCGCCGCCGTCCCGGACCCCGCCGCACGGGCCGAAGACCATCCGCTTGGGGCAGCCGGGGCGCTCGCGCACGGCCGGGATCGTCTGCTCCCCCGGCGCCATGCTGTCCACCTGCCCGGGCGCCCGCCGGCGAAACCCGCCGGGACGACGCACCGCGATCCGGCCCGAAGGGTTCGCGAACGCGCCGAGCGGGCACACCGGAGGCGTCGGAGACAACGACACGACGGGGACGGTGCGATGCAGCACGACGACCGGCGCCCGCCCGGCTATCGGCATGTGGGCCATCTGCACACGGGGGAGGACGACGACCTCGGTGCGGTCGTGCTCCCGCTGCTGCGCCGCGCGGTCGAGGCCGGCGACCGGGTCGTGCTGGCCTGCCCCGAACCGCTGGACAGGGTGCTGTCCGGCTGGTGGGGAGCCGGCGACGAGGTGTCCGTGCTCCCGGCACCGGGGCACCTGGACACCCGGCCGGCGGCCGGTGTGGCGGCGATCGCAGCTCTGGTCGACCGGGAACTCCCCGACGACGGACGCCGGCTGCACCTGGTCACCGCCGTGCGCGAGCCCGGGGTGGGCTGGGCGGGGAGCATGCAGACCGAGGCCCTGCTCAACCACGTGCTCGCCGACCGGCCGGTCGACCAGCTGTGCCTGCTCTGGCCGACGCAGGACGGCGGGGGCGGTGACCCCGGGCCGGCGGAGCTGGCCCGCACCACGCATCCGCACCTGCTGACCGCGGCCGGTGTGCGCCACAACCCCGACTACCGGGAGCCGGCTGCCGTGGTCGCCGAACTGCAGCGCCGCACGGTGCCCGATCCGCTGGAAGCCGGCGAGCCGGTCCTCGCGCTGCTGGACCTGGAGGACATGCGGACGCTGCGCCGGTCGATGCACCGGGTGCTGGCCGACAGCCCGCTGGACGAGGAGTCCGCCGAGGACTTCGTGCTGGCCATCGACGAGATCGTGGCCAACGCCGCCGAGCACGGCCTGCCCCCGGTGGACGTGCGGCTGTGGTGCGGCCGCGACCGGATGCTGTGCACCATCACCGACCGGGGGCCCTGCTTCGACGATCCGCTGGCCGGCTACGGGCCCGCGCACGGTGACATGGCCGTGGGCGGCATGGGGCTGTGGCTGGCACGGCGGTCGGTCGACAGCCTGGTCGCCGCGCCGTCCGAGGAGGACGGGAGCGGCTGCACCGTCCGGCTGGCGGTCAACGCCTGTTGAAGGACGCCGTCCTCCTCACGAGCGTAGGGACCGAGCGGTCCTGCGTCAGCCGGCCGGAACGAGCCCGGCGGCCTCGAGCAGCCGGGCCTGCTCGCGGCACCACGGCGACCAGGCATCACCCTCGGTGTCCTGCCGGCGACGGAACGCCGCCCAGTCCAGCAGCTCCCACTCGGCGACCTCGGTGCGGTCGGGCTCCGGTTCGCCGGTGAAGCGGCCCAGGTAGACGGGGCAGATCTCGTTCTCCACCACGCCGCGGAACTCCGCCCGGTACCGGTACCCCGGCAGGGCCGCGGCGAGGCCGGTCACCCCCAGCGCCAGCTCGAAGTCCGCCCGCCGGGCGATCGCGGCCTCGTCGTCCTCACCCGGCCCGGGATGGCCGCAGACCGTGTTGGTCCACATGCCGGGAAAGGTGGCCTTGTCCACGGCCCGCCGGGTCACCAGCAGCCGCCCCGCGTCGTCGAACAGGTAGGCGGAGAACGCCCGGTGCAGCGGCGTCTCCCCGGTGTGCACCAGCCGTTTGGGCATCGTGCCGACCGGCGCGCCGGCCTCGTCGACCAGCACGATCAGCTCTTCGGTCCCCGGTGCGGCCACGCCGTCCATCATCGCCCATCGCCGCCGGCTGCCGGCCGGCCCCGTCACCGGCGTCCGTGCCCCCCTTCCTGGTGACGTCGATCTTCCTGCGCTCCCGGACCGGGGACCTCCTGCCGACACCCGAGGTGCATCACCAGAGGCACACGGACGTGCCAGCGGAAACCAGGAGGACACAGCGATGAGCAGGTACACGGAGGGACGGCCCGCGCGGGTCGGTCCCCGGGGAGTGACGTGGGGTGGCGCGGGATGAGGCCCCGACGTCTGATGACGGTCGCCGCGGCGACCGCAGTGATCGCGGGCATGGCGACACCGGCGATGGCCGCAGTCGACGGCTCCGGCGCGTCGGTCGGCGTCGTCGTCCGGGAGCTTCCCGGCGCCGGCGACCGGCCGGAGCAGGCCGTCGCCGGGCTGGGCGGCAGCGTCGTCCGCCAGCTCGGCATCATCGGGGGGTTCAGCGCCACGCTGCCCGTGGACCGGCTCGACGCGCTGCGCTCCGTGCGCGGCGTCCAGTCGGTCACCGAGGACGCCGGGCTGTCGCTGTCCAGCGCGGATGTGGCCGATCAGGCCGCGCAGCCGGGCTCGCTGTACACGATCGCCAACGAGGTCACCGGCGCGTCGGAGATGTGGAACGCCGGCTACACCGGCAAGGGTGTCGACGTGGCCGTCATCGACTCGGGCGTCGTCCCGGTCGACGGGCTGAGGACCGCCGGCAAGGTGGTCTACGGGCCGGACCTGACGACGGAGGCCAGCGGCCCGGCCAAGAACCTGGACAGCAACGGGCACGGCACCCACATGGCCGGCATCATCGCCGGCCGGGACGACGCCGCGCCCGCGCGGACGACGGGCGGGAACTCCGGCGACTTCGTCGGCATGGCCCCGGACGCCCGGATCGTCAGCATCAAGGTGGCGGACGCGAAGGGCCAGACCGACGTGTCCCAGGCGATCGCGGCCGTCGACTGGGTCGTGCAGAACCGGACGGCCAACGGCCTGAACATCCGGGTGCTCAACATGTCGTTCGGCACCGACGGTGTGCAGAGCTATCTGCTGGACCCGCTCGCCTTCGCGGTGGAGCAGGCCTGGCAGCAGGGCGTGGTCGTCGTCGTCGCCGCCGGCAACGACGGGAACGACACGGGCCGGCTCAGCAACCCGGCCGCGGACCCGTTCGTCATCGCCGTCGGCGGGGACGACGCGAAGGGCACGGCCACCACGGCCGACGACGAGGTGGCTTCGTTCTCGAACTTCGGGGACGGAAAGCGCAACCCGGACGTCCTCGCGCCGGCAACCGGCGTGGTCAGCCTGCGGAGCCCGGGGTCCTTCCTGGACACCACGTACCCGGCCGCCCGCATCGGTGACCGGCTGTTCCGTGGGAACGGCACGTCCCAGGCCGCGGCGGTGGTCTCCGGCGCCGCGGCGCTGCTGATCTCCCAGCGACCCGGCATCCGGCCGGACCAGGTGAAGGCGCTGCTGACCGGCACCGCCCAGCCGCTGCTCAAGGCCAACGGCAACGAGATGGCCGAGGGCAGTGGCCTGATCGACCTGGCGGTCGCCAAGGACACCCCGACGCCGTCCACGGTGCAGTCGTTCCTGGCTGCGACCGGGCGGGGCACCCTGGAAGCGGCCCGTGGGTCCGTCCACGTCACGGTCAACGGCAGGAAGGTCACCGGCGAGGTCGACGTCCGCGGGCGTTCGTTCGACTCCGGGACCTGGGCGGCCGGGCTGAAGGCCAGGACCAACTGGTCCGGGGTCAGCTGGTCCGGGGTCAGCTGGTCCGGGGTCAGCTGGTCCGGGGTCAGCTGGTCGGGCGTGAGCTGGTCCGGCGTGAGCTGGTCCGGCGTCAGCTGGTCCGGCGTCAGCTGGTCCGGGGTCAGCTGGTCCGGCGTCAGCTGGTCGAGCGCGAGCTGGGCGTAGAGCCATGACGACGATGACGAACGGCGGCCTGTCCGCCGGCATCCCGAGGCCCCGGCTGAGCACCAAGCAGCGGATCCTGCTGTTGACGGCGGCCGTGGCCACGGCCGCGGCGGCGCTGTTCGTCATCGTCGTCCTCCGGCTGCCCGCGGCACCCACGGCGGCCGCGCTGCCGTGGGTGCTGTGGGCGGTGGCCTTCGCCGCGAGCGAAGCCTTTCCGGTCCACGTGCAGGTCAAGCGGGACTCGCACACCTTCTCCGTCAGCGACCTGGTCCTGGCCGCGGGGCTCGTGCTCACCGGTCCCGGCCAGCTCGTGACGGCGCAGGTCGCCGGTGTGGCGGCCACCCTGCTGCTGTACCGCCGTCAGCGCGGGCTGAAGGTGGCCTTCAACACGGCGCTGTTCGCGCTGACCGGCTCCGTGGCCACCATCCTGTTCGCCGTGCTCGGCGCGCCGCTGGGCCCGGCCTGGAACTGGATGGCCGCGCTGGTCGCCATCGCCGCGGCCACGATGCTCGGCAACAGCTGCATCGTCGCGGTGATGAGCATCTCCGAGGGCCGGGTCGACCGCGGCACGTTCCTCGCGATGTGCACCCCCACGGTGCCGGCCGCGCTGGCCGCGGCCGCCGTCGGCCTCGTCGTGGCCCGCAACGTCACCGGGGACCCGGCGGGGCTCGCGCTACTCGCGCTGCCGACCACGCTGATCATCGCCGCCTACCGTGCCTTCACCCGGGCCCACGAGCAGCAGGACCACCTGCGCGTGCTGCACGAGGTCACCGCCCTGCTGCACACCGGTGACAGTGCGGCGGCGCTCGGTGACTTCCTCACCTCGGTCCGGTCCGCGTTCCGGGCCGACCTCGCCGAGCTCGTGCTGCTGGGCGCCACCGACCGCGACCTGCCGACCGTCAACACCAGCCGTCACGGCAGCACGCCCGAGGTCGGGACGCCGGTCGAGGACGTCGAGAGCCCGCAGCGCCTCATGCGGCTGGCGATGGCCACCGGCGCCCTGAGCACCGGTTCCGGCTCTGCCTCCGGCCGGCCGCTGGACGACTACGCCGCTGCCCGGGGCGTCAAGGACGCGATCGCCGCCGTCCTGCGGACCGACGACCGGGTGCACGGCCTGATGGTCATCGGCGGCCGGCACGGTGACGTCTCGACCTTCGGCGCCAACGACCTCGCGCTCCTCGAGACGTTCTCCCGGCACGTCGGCACCTCCCTGGAGCGCGGCCGCCTGGAGGAGACGCTGCGCCAGGTCACCGATCTGAAGGAGCAGTTGCGCCACCAGGCGCTGCACGACCCGCTGACCGACCTGCCCAACCGCACCCTGTTCATCGACCGGGTCACGCACGCCGTCACCGCCGCCGCCCGCACCCAGGCCCGGCCCGCCGTCCTCTACCTGGACCTCGACGGCTTCAAGCCGGTCAACGACACCCACGGCCACGAGGCCGGCGACGACCTGCTGCGCACGGTGGCCGTCCGGCTGCGCAGCGCGCTGCGGGGCGGGGACACCCCCGCCCGGCTCGGTGGCGACGAGTTCGCCGTCCTGCTCGAGGGTCCGGTGGACGAGCACAGCGTGGCCGGGGTCGTCGAGCGCATCCGCGAGCAGCTCGCGGTGCCGGTGGACCTCGGGAGCGGGCGGATCGCGGTGGTCGGGGCGAGCATCGGCGTGGCCGTGTGCGACGCCGCCACCACCGACGCCGACGGGCTGATCCGCCGGGCCGACGTCGCCATGTACACCGCCAAGCGCGGAGGCGGCAACGCCGTGTGCGTGCACGGGCCGGAACTCGACGCGCCCGCGGCCGAGGACCCCGCCACCGAACTGGAGCGGGCGATCCGCGAGGGTCAGCTGCGGGTGCTCTACCAGCCGCTGATCGACCTGCCCACCGGGCAGCTCACCGGCGCGGAGGCGCTGGTCCGCTGGGAGCACCCGGTCGACGGCACGCGCCTGCCGGACACCTTCATCCCGCTGGCCGAGGAGACCGGCCTGATCATGGAGCTGGGCGCCCAGGTGCTGCGGGACGCCTGCGCGCAGGCTGCGCGCTGGGTCGCCGCCCGCCCGGACCTGCCCGACCTGCTGGTCACGGTGAACCTGTCCGGTCGCCAGCTGGCGCACCCGGGCATCGTCGAGGACGTGCGGAGCGCGCTCGCGTCGGCCGGGCTGCACCCGGCGCGGCTGGTCCTGGAGATCACCGAGACCGTGCTCATGCAGGACCGGGACGCCGCGGCCAGCACGCTGTGGAAGCTGAAGCGGCTCGGCGTCCGGATCGCCATCGACGACTTCGGCACCGGCTACTCGTCGCTGGCCTACCTGCGCCGGTTCCCCATCGACATGCTGAAGATCGCCCGCGAGTTCGTGGACGGTCTCGGCCGGGACGTCCAGGACGACATCATCACCCAGGCGATCGTCGACCTCGCCGACACGCTGGGACTGCTGACGGTCGTCGAAGGGGTGGAGTCCGTCGAGCAGCACGAGCACGTCACCACCCTGCGGTGCGATCTGGCGCAGGGCTTCCTGTTCGCCCGACCGCTTCCGGCAAGCGACGTCCTCGCCCTGGTCCAGGGCGTGCTCGCCGTCCCGGCCACCGCCGTTCCCGACGCCGCCCAGCTGGCCACGACCGGGTGAGCCCCCGGACCCGGAACGCGGTTCCGTAGCCGGCGGTGGCCGCACGGCCCCGGGCCGCCTCGGCGCGCCGGTCGTGCAGAACGATGCGACAGGGGACCATGGCCAGGACGGCAGAGGCGGTGCGACAGGTGGGCAGGACCAGGACGGCGGACGCCGATGGCCGGTCCGGCGACGGGGGACCGCAACCCGGATCGACGCTGCCCGGATCGGGGCTGCCCGGAACGACACTCCCCGGATCGACGCTGCCCGGCACCGGCGCCTGCCTCGGCGACCTCGCCGCACCCGCCGTCCGGGTGCCCGCCACGTCCAGGGTGGCCGCCCTCGACGTCGCGTTCCGGCGCGACCCCGCTCTGCTCTGGGTCGTCACGGAGGGCTCCGGCCCCCCCGTGCTGCTCAGCCGCAGCTGGTACGCATCGCTGACGGCCGGGCGGTCCGGACTCCGTCGGCGCCGGCTGCGCCGCCGGCGGCTGGCCGACCTCGCCCCGGCAGCCGGCTCCGTCCTGGCGGCCGACCTGCCGGTGGCCGTCGCAGCGGCCGAGCTGCTACCGCCGCGGAGCGCCGCGCAGGCGGCCGAGGCGGTCGTGGTCTCCTGGCCCGACGGCGCGCTCGGCGTCGCGCCGGTACCGGCGGTGTTCGAGCAGGTCGCCCAGCAGTACGCCCAGCAGGCGCTGCACGACCCGCTCACCGGGCTGCCGAACCGGCTCTTCCTGCTGCAGCGGCTCGCCCGGCTGGGCGAGGGCGACACCGGCGTGCTGTGCTCGATCGGCCTGGACCGGTTCAAGGACATCAACGACGACCTGGGGCACAGCGCCGGCGACGACGTGCTGGTGGAGTTCGCCCAGCGGCTGCGGTCGGTGGCCCGCGCCGACGACCTGGTCGTCCGGCTCGGCGGTGACGAGTTCGCGGTGCTGACCGGATCGGCCCTGAGCAGCGCGCAGAGCACGGCGTTCGCCGAGCGCATCGTGCGGGTCGCCGGCACCCCGTTCGCGGTGCGCGGGCCGGGCGCCGGCGGCGAGCAGGTGGTGACCCTCAGCGCCAGCGTCGGGGTCGCCGGCCTGGCGGGGGCGACTCCTGAGGTGCGGCGCAGCTCGCTGGACGCGCTGCTGCGCCGGGCCGAGCTGGCGTTGTCCCGGGCCAAGTCGCTCGGGCGGGGCCGGGTCGCGCACTTCGACGACGACCTGCTCGCCGACGCCGCGACCACCGACGCGGCCCGCGCCCGGCACCACATGGAACGGCGGCTGCGCTCGGCGATCGAGCACGGCGGCCTCTCGCTGCACCACCAGCCCGTGGTGGCGCTGCCCTCCGGCCAGGTGACCGGCGTGGAGACGCTGGCCCGCTGGAACGACCCGGAGCTGGGGTGCGTGCCCCCCGACGTGTTCATCCCGGTCGCGGAGCAGACCGGCCTGATCGTCGACCTCGGCCGCTGGGTGCTGCAGACCGCCTGCCGCGAGGCGGCCGGCTGGCCGACCGGGCCGTCCGGGCTGGCCCCGACGGTGGCGGTGAACGTCTCCCCCGTGCAGCTGGCCCAGCGCGGCTTCCTCGGGGACGTGACCGGCGCGCTGGGGGCCAGCGGGCTGTCCCCCGAGCGGCTGTGCCTGGAGATCACCGAGACGGCGGCGATCACCGACCTGGTCACCACCGCGGCCCGGCTGGGCGAGCTCCGGGAGCTCGGGGTGCGCCTGGCGCTGGACGACTTCGGCGCCGGGCACTCCTCGCTGACGCTGCTGCGCGGGCTGCCCGTGCACCTGGTCAAGATCGACCGCTCCTTCATCGAGCGGGTCACCCGCGACACCGCCGACGCCGTCCTGGTCCGGTTCGTCATCGAGGCCGCGCACAGCCTGGGCCGCCGGGTCTGCGCCGAGGGCGTGGAGAGCGCCGACCAGGCCCGGCAGCTGGTCGCCATGGGTTGCGACGCCGCACAGGGCTGGCTGTTCGGCCGCCCCGAGCCGGCGTCCGCCGAGCTGGCCCGGGCACTGGGCGAACGGTCCCAGTCGCTGGCGGTCGCCGCCGGCGACGGCATCCCGCTGCTGCCGGTGGGCGGCAACGACGAGCTGGTGCTGGCGACGACACCGGACCGGGTGATCACCTACGCCTCCGCCAGCAGCGGGCCGATGCTCGGCTGGTTGCCGCACGAGCTGCTCGGCACCTCGGTGCAGGAGCACCTGCACCCCGAGGAGCAGGCGCGCGCCGCCGCCGGCGAGCAGCTGGCCACCCTGAACGACGAGGGCACCACCCTGCACCGGGTGCGCCACCGCAGCGGCGCGGTCCGCTGGCTGGAGAGCACCACCCGGCGGCTGACCGACGAGCACGGCCGGGTCCGCGAGGTGCTGTCGGTCTCCCGGGACGTGACCTCCACGGTGCAGGCCCAGCGGGCTCTGGCCGACAGCGAGGCGATGTTCCGGCACGCCTTCGACGACGCGCCGATCGGCATGGCGCTCACCACCCTGGACGGCGCCTTCCTGCGGGTGAACAAGGCCTTCGCCGCCCTCGTCGGCTGGACCACCGAGCAGCTGGACGGGCTGCGCGTCCCCGACATCACCCACCCCGACGACCTGGCCGCCGACCAGGCCAACGTCGCCGAGATCGCCGCCGGCCGGGCGGTCGTGCAGGAGGTGGCCAAGCGGTACCGGCGACCCGACGGCACCGACGTCCCGGTGGTGGTGCACGCGACCGTCGTGCCGGGGCGGCGCGGGCAGCCGGCCCACGTCTTCGCGCACATCCTGCCGCGGTAGCCGGGTGCCGAGGAGCGGGGAGCCGGCAGCAGGACGCCGACAGCCGGGCAGGATGGGTCCATGGACAGCTTCCGCCGTGGTGACCTCGTCTTCGACGTCCTGGACTCCGGCCCCGCCGACGGCGCGGCCGTCGTCCTGCTGCACGGTTTTCCGCAGAGCGCCCGCGCCTTCGACCGGCTGAGCCCCGCGCTGCACGCCGCCGGGCTGCGGACGCTGGCTCCTGACCAGCGCGGCTACTCCCCCGGCGCGCGCCCCAAGGGCCGCTCGGCCTACGTGCTGCGCGAGGTGGTGGACGACGTGCTGGCGCTGCTGGACGCCGCCGGCCTGCCGGACGCGCACCTGGTCGGGCACGACTGGGGCGGCCTGGCGGCGTGGGCGCTGGCCGCCTGGCACCCGTGGCGGGTCCGCACCCTCACCGTCCTGTCGGTGCCGCACCCGGCGGCGATGTCCCAGGCGCTGCGCACCAGCGACCAGGCGCTGCGGTCGAGCTACATCGGCTTCTTCCAGCTGCCCGCGGTGCCCGAGGCGGTGCTGCTGGCCGGCCAGGGCGCGCTGCTGCGCCGCACCTTGCACGGCGCCGGGCTGCCCGAGCACCTGGTCGACGCCTACCTGGACCGCCTGCGGGAGCCCGGCGCGCTCACCGGGGCACTGAACTGGTACCGGGCGCTGCCGCTGCAGGCCCGGACGCCGGTCGGCACGGTGCGGGTGCCGACGCTGCACGTGTGGGGTGACCGTGACCCCTACCTCGGGCGGGCCGCCGTCGAGGCGAGCGCGGAGTACGTCGCCGCCCCGTACCGGCTGGAGGTCCTGGCCGGCGCCGGCCACTGGCTGCCGGAACTGGCCGCCGACCGGCTGGGCGAGCTGCTTCCCGCGCACGTCCGCGCGCATTCCTGACCGGCCCCGGCCCCCGCACGCCCGGCCCGTGCATCCACCGGTGCCCCGGCCCTACGGTGACCGGGTGACGCGCGCGCTGACCCGCGAGGACGTGCTCGGGTTCCGGGTGCGTGCCCAGCAGCTGGACCGGGCGACCGGCACGCCCGCCGACACCGCCGTGCTCGACCTCGGTGTCCAGGACACCGGCGCGGACGCCGCCCGCTGGGCGCTGGCGGTCCGCGGGGTCGACGTCGCAGCGCTGCCGGAGGAGGCGCTGGCCACCGTGTGGACGCTGCGCGGCGCCCCGCACGTGTACCGCCGGGCCGACCTGCCCGGGATCGCCGCCGCGACGGCGCCCTTCTCCGACGCCGACGCGGCGAAACGCATCTACGACGCCGCGAAACCGCTGAAGGCGGCCGGGATCCCCGTGCCGGTCGCACTGGACACCGTCGCCGAGGCGCTGCGGTCGATCGTCACGGCCCCGACCGTCAAGGGTGAGATGTCCCGGCAGCTCACCGCGCGGATGGACCAGCCCTACCTGCGCGACTGCCGGCCCTGCGACGCCGTCCACGTCTACGAGATGCCGTTCCGGCTGGCCGCGCTGCGCGCCGGCCTGGAACTGCAGCCCGACACCTCGCCCCCGGTCCTCCGGCCGATCCCCGGGTTCACCGTCGCCGACGACGTGCCGGAGCGTCTGGACGTCGTCCGGGCCTACCTGCGGCTGTTCGGCCCGGCCACGCCGCGGCACGTCGCCGGCTACCTGGACGCCCCGGTCGCCGATGTCACCGCCCGGTGGCCGGACGACGCGGTCGAGGTCTCGGTCGCCGGGGAACGGCGGTGGCTGCTGGCCGCCGACCTCGAGCGGGCCACGTCGGGGCCGGCCGCGGCGATCCGGCTGCTGGGGCCGTTCGACCCCTACCTGCAGCTGCGCGACCGGCCGCTGCTCGTCGCGGACCGGGCGCACGCGGCCGACCTGTGGCGCACCCTCGGCCGCCCCGGCGCCGTGCTCGTCGACGGCGAGGTCGCCGGGACCTGGCGGCCGCGCAAGACCGGCAGGCGACTGGACCTGCAGGTGCAGCCGTGGCGGGAGCTGCCCGTGGCGACGCGGACCGCGATCGGCGAGCAGGCCGAGCGGCTGGCGGCATGCCGCGCGACGACGCTGGGCGCGGTGACGATCGGTGACTGACGGTGCGGATGTCGAAGGGCGGCGCAGGTGCGGGCCCGCGGGCGGCCGGGTAGGGCTCCGGCCGTGACCACCGACGTCCCGCCCGTGGCCGACTCCGCGTCCCGCGCCGCGCGGCTGGACCGCCTGCCCTTCACCCGGGAGCACACCCGGCTGGTCGTCGGCTCCGGGCTCGGCTGGGCGCTGGACGCCATGGACGTCGGGCTCATCTCCTTCGTGATGGCGGCCCTCGCCGTCCAGTGGTCGCTGTCCCCCACCCAGCTGTCCTGGATCGGCTCGATCGGTTTCGTCGGCATGGCGCTGGGGGCGACGCTCGGCGGCCTGCTGGCCGACCGGATCGGCCGGCGGCAGGTTTTCGCCACCACCCTGCTGGTCTTCGGGGTGGCCACCGGCGCCGCCGCGCTGTCCTGGTCGGTGGGGGCGCTGCTGGTCTTCCGGTTCCTGATCGGGCTGGGGCTCGGAGCCGAGCTGCCGGTCGCCTCGACGCTGGTCAGCGAGTTCGCCCCGGCGCGGCTGCGCGGCCGGGTGGTCGTCGCGCTGGAGGCGTTCTGGGCCGTCGGCTGGCTGCTGGCCGCGGTCCTGGGCTACCTCGTGGTGCCGCGCAGCGACGCCGGCTGGCGCTGGGCGCTCGCCCTCGGCGCGGTTCCGGCGCTCTACACCGTGGTGGTGCGGCGCACGCTGCCGGAGTCGGTCCGCTTCCTGGAGCTGCGCGGGCGGGAGGCCGAGGCGGAGGCGGCGGTGCGCCGCTTCGAGACCGCTGCCGGAGTGCCGGCGGTGCCCTCGCCTCTGCCGGCACCGACGCCCACCCCCGCGCCGGGTGCGCTGTGGGCGCCGGGCTCCCGGCTGCAGACCGGCGCGCTCTGGGCGGTGTGGTTCAGCATCAACTTCGCCTACTACGGCGCCTTCATCTGGCTGCCGACCCTGCTGGTGGCCTCCGGGTTCTCGCTGGTGCGGTCCTTCGGGTTCACCCTGCTGATCACCCTGGCGCAGCTGCCCGGGTACGCGGCGGCGGCCGTCCTGATCGAGGTCTGGGGCCGCCGGCCGACGCTGGCGGCCTTCACCCTCGGCTCCGCCGTCGGGGCCGGGCTGTTCGCCGGCGCGGACGGCGAGACCGCCGTGCTGGTGTCCGGGATGGTGCTGTCGTTCTTCAACCTCGGCGCCTGGGGGGCGCTGTACGCGGTGACCCCGGAGGTCTACCCGACCGCGTTGCGGGCCACCGGCGCCGGAGCGGCGGCCGGTTTCGGGCGGCTGGCCTCCATCGCGGCGCCGCTGTGCGTGCCCCCGCTGCTCGAGCGCGGCGGCAACGGCCTGGTGTTCGGGGTGTTCGCTGCCTTCTTCGTGCTGGCCGCGATCGCGACCTGGGGGCTGCCCGAGCGCCGCGGCCGCAGCCTGGAGGAGCTCGGCCCGCTCGTGCCGGCCGGCGGGCGCGGCTGACGGCGGCCCTTGCCGCGGTTCAGGCGTCGAATGCGGTCGGGTGCCGTGCTTGGTACAGCCCGAGTCGGCCTCCGCCGGGCAGCCGGATCGTGGTGAGCAGGCCCCACCCCTGGTCGCTGACCGGGGACTCGAAGACGACGCCCCGGCCGGTGAGGTCGGCGACGGTGGCCTCGACGTCGTCACAGACCAGGTAGAGCTCGACCGCGCCGCTGGACTCTGCGGGGTGCACGGCAACCTCGGCCGGCGGCAGCCGGAAGATCAGCCAGCCACCCCCGGCGTCGACGTGCGACAGGCCGAACGTGTCCCTCAGGAAGGCGCGGTCGGCCTCGGCGTCGCTGCTGTAGAGGATGGTGTGCGCGCCGACGATCACGCCGCTCACCCTAGGCCGGTTCCGTCCGGGCCCCGTGGGTAGCGGTGCGGACATGTCGGAACCCACCAGCGGACTCCTGCCCGGCCTGACCGTTGCCGTGACCGGCGCCACCGGGAACGTCGGGACGGCGCTGCTCCGGGCACTCGGCACCGGCGGCGCCGCCCGGGTGCGCGGCCTGGCCCGCCGCGAGCCCCCCGACATCGCCCCCTACGCCGGGGTGCAGTGGTACCCGGCCGACCTGGGCGAGCCCGACAGCGAGGAGGTGCTGGCGGAGTTCCTCGACGGCGCGGACGTCGTCGTCCACCTGGCCTGGGCGCTGCAGCCGGGCCGGGAACCCGAGCGGCTGCGCCGGGTCAACGTCGACGGCACCCAGCGGGTGCTCGACGCCGCCGGGGCCGCCGGTGTCCCGCACGTGCTGCACATGTCCTCCCTGGGCGTCTACTCCGCCGGCCCGCCGGCACGGCGGGTTGCCGAGGACTGGCCCACCGAGGGCGTGCCGAGCTCGCAGTACAGCCGGGACAAGGTGGAGTGCGAGCACCGGGTGCGCGACTTCGTGGCCGCCCATCCCGACGTCACGGTGTCGATCACCCGGCCGACGCTGGTGCTGCAGCCCGATGCCGCCAGCGAGATCGGCCGCTACTTCCTCGGCGACGTGCTGCTCGGCGGAGCCCGGCGGCTGCCCGGCCCGGTCGCCCGGCTGCTGCCGCTGCCGCTGCCCGGGGGCCTGCACCTGGCCTTCGTGCACGCCGACGACGTCGCGCAGGCCCTGGTCCGGATCATCGACCAGCGGGCTGCGGGGGCGTTCAACCTGTCCACCGATCCGGCGCTGGACGCCGACGGCCTGGCCCGGGCGCTGGGCTCCCACCGGGTGCCGATGCCGGCCTTCGCCCTGCGCGCGGGGCTGGAGGCCGCGTTCCGTGCGCACCTGGTGCCGACCGAGCCCGGCTGGCTGGACCTGGCGCTGGGGGTGCCGCTGCTGGAGTGGGCCCGGGCCCGCACGGTGCTGGGCTGGATCCCGCGGCGCCGCGGGCCGGACGTGCTGCGCGAGTTCGTCGCCGCCCTCGGCCGGGGTGAGGGCAGCGACAGCCCGCTGCTGCAGCCCGCCGGCGGCCCCGAGCACCTCCCCGGCTGAGCCGCCCGCTGTCCGTGCGGCGCCGGCTCCCCGTGCGGCGCCGCCGGCGATCGGTTCAGCTGCGGGGCATGCCGGCCGCGCGCAGCAGGGCCTGGCCGATGATGACCTTCTGCACCTCGCTGGTGCCCTCGTACAGGCGGAACAGCCGGGCGTCGCGGTAGAAGCGCTCCACCGGCGTCGTCCGCAGGTAGCCCAGGCCGCCGTGCACCTGGACGGCGCGGTCGGTGGCCCGGCCGACCATCTCGCTGCAGAAGAGCTTGGCCGACGAGGGGCCGACCGAGGTGTCCTCGCCGGAGTCGTACCGGGCCGCGACGTCGATCACCATGCTGCGGGCGGCCAGCAGCTCGGCGTGCGAGTCGGCGAGCATCGCCTGGACCAGCGGGAACCGGCCGATCGGCGCGCCGCCCTGCTGAGCGGTGGCCGCGTAGGCCACCGACTCGTCCAGCACCCGCTGGGCCATGCCGACGCACAGCGCGGCGATGTGCAGCCGGCCCCGGGACAGCACG
>JAICZD010000090.1 GCA_025933855.1 Modestobacter sp.
ACCGAGTGGTCGTCATGGCCGATGGCCGGATCATCGAGGAGGGCCGCCCCGACCAGGTGCTCACCGCCCCGTCGAACGAGCGCACCAAGCGCTTCCTCCGCGCGGTGACGGACCGCTGATGCACTACCTCCAGGTGGTCCTGGTCGGCGTGCCGATGACGCTGTACATCACCGTGCTCGCCTTCCTCATCGGCGCCGTCCTCGGCATTCCGCTGGCGCTGGGACGGCGCTCGTCGTGGGCGCCGGTGCGGGCGCTGTCGCGGCTGGTGATCGACATCCTGCGCGGCATCCCGCCGATCGTGTGGCTGTTCATCATCTTCTTCGGCATCGGCACCGACGTGATCCGGCTCGATCCGTTCCAAGCATCCGTCCTCGGCTTCGGGCTGATCGCCGCGGGCTACCTCGCCGAGATCTACCGGGGCGGCCTGCTGGCCGTGCACCGCGGCCAGTTCGAGTCCGCCGCGGCCCTGGGTATGTCGCGCTCGACGGTGATGATCAGGATCGTCGGCCCACAGGCCGTCCGGGTGTCGCTACCCTCGGCGGCCACCTACGCCATCGGCCTGCTCAAGGACTCCTCGGTGGCGGCGACGATCGGCGCGACCGAGATCGTGTTCCGGGCGACCGCGGAGTCCCGCGCCACCGGCGCCGGCCTGGCACCCTTCGTCGTCGCGGCGGTCGTCTACATCGTCCTGGGGACGCCGCTGGCTTGGCTGTCCCGGGTCGCCGACGCCCGAATGCGCGCGAGGGTCGCCCGATGAACGATCCCCTGCTCGACGCCTGGGGAAGCTGGCTGCCCCGGCTGCTGGACGGGCTGTGGCTCAGCGTCCAGGTCGCCGGCGCCAGCCTGATCCTCGGCATCCCCCTCGGCCTGGTCCTGGCGCTGCTGGTCTCCTCCACGCGCACCGGCGTGCGGGTGCCGGCGATCCTGCTGGTCGAGATCGGCCGCGGGACACCGGCGCTGGTGACCCTGCAGATCGTCTACTTCGGCCTGCCGTCATCCGGTCTCACCGTGGGCTCGTTCACCGCCGCCGTCGTCGCCCTGGCGCTGACCACGGGCGCCTACACCAGCGAGATCCTGCGTGCCGGGCTGCAGGCCGTTCCGCACGGGGAGATCGAGGCCGCCTCGGCGCTGGCGATGAGCCACCGGGACACCCTGCGGTTCATCGTGATCCCGCAGGGCGTGCGGATCGCCATCCCCGCCCTGATGGGCTTCGCGATCCTCATCTTCCAGGCCACCTCGCTCGCCTTCACGATCGCGCTCCCGGAGCTGCTCAGCCAGGCCTTCTCGATCGGCTCGAACACGTTCCGTTACCTCGACGTCCTGGTCCTGGCCGGGCTGCTCTACCTGATCATCACCGTTCCGTCCGGCTGGCTGACCAGCTGGACGGAGCGGCGGATGGCCCGCCACCTGTAAGCCGGGGCCGGCGCCGACGCCGACGCCCCCGAACCCACGCACGCCCATCCACTCGACACACGACAGGAAGTGCCTCCCATGTCCCGGTCCCGGATCGCCCTCATTCTCGGCGTCAGCGCCACCCTGCTCCTGACCGCCTGCGGCGGTGACGACGGCGGCAGCAGCGCGGCCGCCGACTGCACCCCGGCGCACACCTTCGACACCGTCTCCAAGGGCACGCTCACCGTCGGCGTGTACGACCTGCCCCCGTACGCCATGACCACCGGCGAGAACGGCATGAGCGGCGTGGATGCCGACATCGTCCGCGAGTTCGCCAAGCGCGAGTGCCTGAAGGTGACGGCCCAGCCGGGCAACACCGCGGCGCTGATCCCGTCGGTGCAGCAGGGGCGCTCGGACCTGGCCCTGGGCGACTGGTACCGCACGGCCGAGCGGGCCAAGGTGGTGAACCTCAGCGACCCGCTGTACGTGGACCAGATGGGCATCATCTCCAAGCAGGGCGTGTCCGCGATCTCCGACCTGGAGGGCAAGACCGTGGGCACCGTCGACGGCTACCTGTGGGTCGCCGACCTGCAGGCGCTGCTGGGTGACAAGCTGCGGCTCTACCCCTCGGCCGTGAACATGAACCAGGACCTGGCGGCCGGCCGGATCGACATCGGGGTCGACAGCTACGGATCTGCGCTGCAGACGCAGAAGGACACCGGCATGAAGGTCGAGGTGGCCCAGTCCGACCCGCGGGTGGCCGCCTCCCAGGAGCCGGCGCAGGCGGGCTTCCCGATGAGCAAGAACAACCAGGAGATGCTCGACGCGATGAACGAGGTGATCGCCGACCTGCACAAGAACGGGCGGATCGCCGAGATCCTCGAGTCCTACGGTCTGCCCTCCTCGGCGGCCGAGACCGGCGACCCGCGGCTCATCTGACCCGGGCCGGCTCCTTCCCCGTCCACGACCGCCAGCCCGGAGGCGCCCGTGCCCACCACACCACCACGTTCCCGTGCGGAGGTGGTCGTGGTCGGTGCGGGCGCCATCGGCGCGGCCTGCGCTCTCGAGCTCACCCGCCGGGGGGCCGACGTCCTCGTCCTGGAGCAGGGGGCGGACTGGGCCGCCGGCTGCTCGTGGGGCAACGCCGGCCTGATCTGCCCGAGCCACGCCGGTCCCTACGCCACCCGGGCCGACATCGGCCGGGCGGTGCGATGGCTGCTCCGCTCCGACAGCCCGCTGGGCATCCGTCCCCTCCCCCAGCTGGTCCCCTTCCTCACCCGGCTGCTCGCCGAGACACGGCCCGGCCGGGCGGTCCGGGTGCTCGAGGTGTCCCGGGACATGTGCCTGCGCAGCCTGGAGATGCACCGCCGGCTGGTCGCCGACGGCCTGGACACCGGCTTCCAGCAGGCGGGGCTGCTGGATGTCTACGAGACCGAGGACGGGTTCGAGCGGGGGCGGGCGGCGGCGTCCGCCCATCGGGACCGCGGGCTCACCCTGCGGGTGCTCGACGCCGACGAGGTGCGCGACGCCGAACCCGCGCTGGGGCCGTCCGCGGTGGGCGGGGTGCTGTTCCGCGACGAGGCGTTCGCCGATCCGCTGAAGTACGTGCGTGCCGTGGCCGCGGCCGCCGAGGCCCGCGGCGCCCGGCTACTTGCCGGCGCCGAGGTCCTCGACCTGGAGCGCATCGCGAACGGGGTCCGGTTGACCACCACCGCGGGCACCGTCGAGGCCACGACGGTGGTCGTGGCGGCCGGCGCCTGGTCCGGCCGGCTCGCCGGCGCCCTCGGCCGGCCCGTTCCGCTGCAAGGGGGCAAGGGCTACACCGTGGACCTCGCCGCGGACGGCAGGCCGCCGCTGCGCCGGCCCTGCATGCTGCAGGAGTCACGGGTCGCCATCACGCCGTTGGAGGGGCGGCTCCGGATGGCCGGGACCATGCAGTTCGCCGGCCTGGACGAGCGCATCCAGCGACCCCGGCTCGACGGCGTCCAGGCGGCCAGCCGCCGGATGCTGCCGGCTTGGGCGGACGCGCCAGTCGTCTCGATGTGGGCGGGGCTGCGCCCGTGCAGCCCCGACGGCCTGCCCTACGTCGGCTGGCTCCACCCCGGGCGGGTGCTGCTGGCCACCGGGCACGCGATGCTGGGGCTCACCCTCGCGCCGCTGACCGGGACGCAGGTGGCCAATCTGCTGGACGGCGTGGCGCTGCCCGAGGCCGCGGCGCTCGATCCGGGCCGCTTCCGCCGGTCGCTGGTGGCCCGCTAGGCCCGACCCCCCCCGGACCGGCCATCGGCCCGGGCGTGACGGCCGCCACGGAGTGGGAGCGCACGTCGGCGGGTCAGATGGCCCGGCACAGCCGAGCGGCGTCGAGCATCGCGGCGTGCACGTTGCGGCCGGCCACCGCATCACCGATGCGGAACAGCTGGTAGCGGCCCGACTCGTTCCGCACCGAGGTCTGCGGTCGCCGCGCCAGCAGGTCGGCGAAGTCGACCTCCCCCAGGTTGGTGGAGTCCGGGAGCAGTTCGGCGTAGACGTCGGCGACGGGCTCGGTGCCCATCTCCGCCACCACCGCGTCGGCGACCCGTTCCTCCCGGAAGTCCGAACCGTCCACCCCGAGGGTCACGGCGAACCCGCCGGGCACCGTCGCCACCGCGTGCAGCCGGCGGAGCACCGTGATGCCGGCTCCATGCTGGGCGAGGGACACGACGTACCCGGCCGCCGTCAACGAGCCGACATCGGGGGACAGGGTGCGCTCCGGGGTGACCAGGTCGACGCGGGTGCCGGCTCTGAGCAGCGCCTCGGCGGCGTCCAGCGCCTGGTTGCCGCCGTGGTCGTCGTAGACGAGCACGCGGCCCCGCGGACGGGCCGCCCCGGACAGCACGTCCCAGGTGTCGGTCACCAGGTGCCCGCCGGGCACGGCCGGCGCCGCCGGCGTGCCCCCGGTCGCCACGATGACGACGTCCCAGCTCGTGCCCCGCAGCGCCTCGGCGTCCATGTACCGGTTGAGGGTGACCTTCACGCCGAGCCGGCTCAGCTCGGCGACCCGCCAGTCGATGATGCCCTGCAGGTCACGCCGGCGCGGCGCCAGCGAGGCCAGCCGGAGCTGGCCACCCACCGTGTCGGCGGCCTCGAAGAGGCTCACTTGGTGCCCGCGCTCGGCCAGCACCCGGGCGGCCTCCAGGCCCGCGGGACCGGCGCCGACGACCGCGACCTGGCGCGGCTTCGCCGCCGGCTCGATGCGGTGCGGAACCTGGAGCTCGCGGCCGGTCGACGGGTTGTGGATGCAATACGCGGCGCCGGAGCTGTAGATGCCGTCGATGCACATGTTGGCGCCCACGCACGGCCGGATCTGGTCGGTGGCGCCGCGGGCGACCTTGTTGGGCAGCTCGGGATCGGCCATCAGGGCGCGGGTCATCCCGACCAGGTCGAGCAGCCCCTCGCTGATGGCGTGGCGCGCCGTCGCGACGTCGTTGATCCGCGCCGCGTGCATGACCGGGACCCGGAGCTTGCGCTTGATCTCGCCGGCGAACGCGAGGTGCGGCGCGGCCGGGGTGCCCATCGGCGGGATCATGCGGGCCAGGTCGGCGTCAGTGGTCAGCGATCCCTTGACCAGGCTGATGAAGTCGACCCCGGCGTCGGTGACGTCCTGGGCGATCCGGAGCGCCTCCTCCGGTCCCAGCCCGCCCGCCCGCTCCTCATCGAACGTCATCCGCGCACCGACGATGAAGTCCGGTCCGACCGCCGTCCGGATGGCCGAGATGACCTGGAGCGGGTAGCGCAGCCGGTTCTCGTAGGAGCCCCCGTACTCGTCGTCGCGGGAGTTCCAGAACGGCGTCCAGAAGGCGTCCAGAAAGTGTCCGTACGTCATCAGCTCGATGCCGTCGAGACCGGCCGCCTGGCAGCGCTGCGCCGTGTCGACGAAGTCGCGCAGGATGCGGTCGAGGTCCCACTGCTCGGCCGCGCGGGTGAACGCGCGGTGGGCCGGCTCCCGCACATTGCTGACCGAGACGGCGGGCAGCCAGTCCTCGGTGTAGTTGCTCGTCCGGTGCCCGAGGTGCGTCAGCTGGGTCATCACCGCGGCGCCCTGCTCGTGCACCTCGTCGGCGAGCCGCCGCAGCAGGGGTTCGGCCTCGTCCTTCCACAGCTGCAGGTTGCCGAAGGCGGGGGCGCTGTCCCGGCTGACCAGTGCGCTGCCACCGATCATGGTCAGTCCGACACCGCCCCGCGCCTTCTCCACGTGGTAGGCGCGGTAGCGGTCCTTGGGCAGCCCGTCCTCGCTGTAGGCGGGCTCGTGCGACGTGCTGACGATGCGATTGCGCAGCGGCAGGTTCTTCAGGACGAAGGGACTCAGCAGCGGATCGTCGACCGGCATCGGTGCTCCTCTCTTCAGCTCTCCACGTTCCGGTGGGGGTGATCAGGCTCGGGACACGAGCTCCCGTGCGGCACGCTCGATGTCGGCCTCGGAGACCAGCACGTGCAGGGCGGCGTCCCCGAGCGGGATGAAACTGTCGGAGCTGGCCACCCGGGCCATCCGGCCGCTGAACCCGCCATCCACCAGGCCGGCGAGCACACCCTCGGCGACGCCGCCGGAGCGGCGCGTCTCGTCGACGACGAGAATCCGCCCGGTCGCTTCCGCCTCACGCAGGACGTCGTCCATCGGCAGCGGGGCCAGCCAGCGCAGGTCGAGCACCCGGCAGCTGATCCCCTCCCGCTCGAGCCGCCGGGCGACCCGCAGGCTCATGTACAAGCCGTTGGCCCAGGTCACCAGCGTGAGGTCGGTCCCCCCGCCGTAGGTACGGCCGCGGCCGATCGGCACGTGCCCGTCGGCCCACTGCGAAGGCCCGGCGTAGGGAGCGGTCCAGCCCTGGTCGCCCTCATCGTGCAGGTCACGGGTGTGGTACAGCGCGATCGGCTCCAGGAAGGCGCAGACCGCGCCGTCGACGGTGGCCGCGGCCGCGCAGGTGCGCAGCATCGCGGCGGCGTCGTCCGGCCGCCCCGGGGAGGCGACGACGAGTCCCGGGATGTCGCGCAGCACGGTGACGGAGTCGTCGTTGTGGAAGTGGCCGCCGAAGCCCTTCTGGTACCCGTAGCCGGCGATGCGGACCACCAGCGGGTTGCGGTACTGGCCGTTCGAGAAGAACTGCAGCGTCGCGGCCTCGCCGCGCAGCTGGTCCTCGGCGTTGTGCAGATAGGCCAGGTACTGGATCTCCGGGATCGGCAGCAAGCCGGACACCCCGGCGCCCAGGCCGAGCCCGAGGATGGTCTGCTCGTCGAGCAGGGTGTCGAACACCCGGGCGGCGCCGGCCTTGCGCTGCAGCCCGCGGGTCACTCCGTACACGCCGCCCTTGACCGCGACGTCCTCGCCGAACACCAGCGCGCCCCGATGCCGCGCCAGGACGTCGACCAGCGCCCGGTTGAGCGACTGGGCCAGGGTCAGCGGCGGTTCCTGCTCCGGCAGCGTCGCCCCGAACAGCTCCGCCCGGCGCTCCGGAGCGGCGGCCTCGGCGGCCACCCGCGCGACCGCCGCCGGACTGGCCGGGGCGATCGGCGCCATCACCTGCGCGGCGGAGCCGAGCTGGGGCAGTCCGGTGACCTCCTCGGCCAGCGCCAGCACCCGGGCGCGCGTCGCCTCGTACCGGTCGAGCACCTCCCCGGGGCTGAGTACGCCGCACTCCACGAGCAGCCGCGCAGTGCCCAGCAGCGGGTCGCGCTCCAGGTCCGCGCCGATCTCCTCGGCCCGGCGGTAGGCGTTCTCGACGTCGGAACCGGCGTGCCCCATCAGCCGCACGGTGCGCAGGTGCAGGAACGCCGGGCGGCGGTACCGGCGGACCCAGTCGGCCGCGCGCCGGGAGGTGTCGACCGCGTCGGCGAGGTCGCAGCCGTCCGTGGCGAAGTACTGGAGCCCCGGCCGGCTGCTGTAGGCGGAGGCCACCCAGCCGCTGGGGGTGGGCACGCTGATGCCGATGCCGTTGTCCTCGCACACGAAAAGCAGCGGCAGCGGCAGCCCGCGGAAGCCGACCTGGATGGCGGCGTTGATGGCGCCGACCGCCGTCGAGTGGTTGGCCGAGGCGTCGCCGAAGCTGCAGACCGTGACGGCGTCGCGGGGCCACGCCCCCGCCACGCCCAGCCGGCGCGCGCGGTCGATGGAGAAGGCGACGCCCACGGCGCGCGGCAGGTGGGAGGCGATGGTGGAGGTCTGCGGAATCACCGCCAGGTCCCGCCGTCCGAAGACCTTGTGCCGGCCCCCGGCGATCGGCTCGCCGACGGCGGCGACGATGCCGAGCAGCACGTCGCGGAGCGGATCCGAGCCGGGCACCTGCCGCGACCGCTCGACGAAGAACCCGCCGGAGCGGTAGTGCAGCAACGCCGGGTCGGTGGGCCGCAGCGCCGCCGCCACCGCCGCGTTCCCCTCGTGACCGGCGGAGCCGATCGTGTAATAGCCCTGTCCGCGGCCGCGCAGCCACCGCGCGGCGAGGTCGAGGTGCCGGCTGCCCGCCTGCGAGTCGAACAGCTGCAGCGCCTGCTCGACGGGCAGCCCGGGGCCCAGCCCGGCACGCCGGCCGTTCCCGGCCGGACCGTCGAGGCGTTTGACCGCATCGATGAAGTGCTCGTCAACCTGCTCCACCGCAACACCATGGCCCCCGCGGATCGCCACGGTCCACCACCCCACCAGGGCAACTGCTGCGGGTCAGCATCAGGACAGCTGATGCTGGGGCCGCGCAGCTCGCGGGGTGCGCACCCTGGCCCCCCGGCCGCAGCCGGGCGAAGCTGGCCACCAGGTGCAACCCCGAGGACCGAGGAGCAGTGGTGACCGGCGACATCTTCGCCCTGATGGACGAGTGGGGGCCGGAGAAGGTCATCTGCGTCGCCGACCGGAGGACCGGCATGCGCGGCGTCCTCGTGCTGGACAACACCGCGCGCGGCATGGGCAAGGGCGGCACCCGGATGAGCCCCACGCTGACCGTCGGGGAGGTGGCCCGGCTGGCCCGCACGATGACGTGGAAGTGGGCGGCCGTCGATCTGTTCCACGGCGGCGCGAAGGCCGGCATCCTCGGCGATCCGAACGCCCCGGACAAGGAGGCGGTGCTGCGCTCGTTCGCCCGGGCGCTGGCCGACGAGGTGCCCCGCGAGTACGTCTTCGGCCTGGACATGGGGCTGGCAGAGGGGGACGCGGCGATCCTCGCCGACGAGCTGGGCGACCGCGGCGCCGCCGTCGGGCTGCCCCGGGCGCTGGGCGGGCTGCCCTACGACGAGCTGGGCGTCACCGGGTTCGGCGTGGCCGAGGCGACCGACGCCGCCTGTTCGGCCACCGGCACCGAACTGGTGGGCGCCCGGGTGGCACTCCAGGGGTTCGGGGCGGTGGGCGCCGCCGCCGCGCGGCGGCTCCGGGAGCTCGGCGCCACGGTGATCGCCGTGTCGACGGCGGAGGGGTGGGTGCACGACCCGGGCGGCCTCGACGTCGACACCCTGCTCCGGCTGCGCGAAGACGGCGGCGACGCCTGCGTGCGCGAGTACGGAAGGGCCACCGCGCCAGCGGGAGAGCTGCTGACCCTGGACGCCGACGTGCTCATCCCGGCCGCCCGGCAGGACGTCGTCGACGAGGACGTGGCCCGGCGGATGAAGGCCCGGCTGGTGGTTGAGGGTGCCAACATGCCGACGGACGCGGCGGCCCAGCAGGTACTCGCCGCGCGCGGGATCGCGGTGGTGCCGGACTTCATCGCCAACGCCGGCGGCGTCGTCGCCGCTGCGTACTCGATGACCGCGCGGAACTCACCGTTCACCCCGGACGTGGCGCAGACGTTCGCGATGATCTCGGAGAAGCTGCGCGCGAACACCGCCAGCGTGCTGGAGGAGAGCCGGCGGCGGGGCGTCACCCCGCACCGGGCCGCCCTGGCCCAGGCCCAGGAGCGGGTACGGCAGGCGATGCGGCTGCGCGGGCAGTCCGCCCCGGCGGCGACAGCAGCGGAGGTGACGGTCTGATGCAGTCAGGGACGCGGCTCCGCGTTCCGCAGGTGCCCGACCGGGCCGGCGTCGTCGTCCTCGGCGGCGGCGTCATGGGCGTCAGCACCGCGTTCCACCTGGCCGAGGCCGGCGTGCAGGACGTCGTCCTGCTCGAGCGCGACGCCCTCGGTGAGGGGTCGACGTGCAAGGCGGCCGGCGGGGTGCGGGCGCAGTTCTCCGACCGGCTGAACATCGAGCTGGGCATGCGGAGCCTGGAGGCGTTCCGCCGCTTCCGGGATCGACCCGGGCAGGAGATCGACCTGCACCAGGTCGGCTACCTGTTCCTGCTGCAGGAGCCCGAGCACGTGACGGCCTTCCAGGCCGGCGTGGAGCTGCAGAACTCGATGGGGGTGCCGAGCCGGATGATCTCGCCGGAGGAGGCCCAGCGTCTCTCGCCGCTGATCGACCCCGCGCAGCTGTCCGGCGCGGCCTTCTCACCCACCGACGGTCACTGCACGCCCGAGTCGGTGGTGCTCGGCTATGCCACGGCAGCCCGCCGGCTCGGCGCCCGGATGGTGACCGGCTGCCGGGCCACCGGGATCGAGACCCGCGGGAACCGGATCACCGCCGTGGTGACCGAGGGCGGCCGGATCGAGACCGACACGGTGGTCTGCGCGACCGGCGCGTGGTCACGGGAGGTGGGCTCGTGGGTGGGCGTCGACCTGCCGGTCACGCCGTTGCGCCGGCAGATCCTGCTCACCGAGCCGATCGCCGACCTGCCACCGAACCTGCCGATGACCCTGCACTTCGAGACGTCCTTCTACTTCCACCGCGAGGGCGCCGGGCTGCTCATCGGCATGTCCGACCCCGACGAGCAGCCAGGCTTCGACACCCGGCCGGACGACGCGTGGCTCCCCCGGCTGAGCGCCGCCATCGAGCACTGCGCGCCGCGGCTGCTCGACGTCGGCCTCACCCGCGGGTGGGCCGGGCTCTACGAGATGACCCCGGACCACAACGCGCTGATCGGTGAGGCCCCGTCGGTCAGCCGGTTCCTCTACGCCACCGGCTTCTCCGGCCACGGCTTTTTGATGGGGCCGGCCATCGGCGAGGTGATGCGCGACCTGGTCCTCGGCGAGGCGCCCTACGTCGACATCTCCCCCCTTGACGCCCGACGCTTCGCCGGCGCCGGATCACGTCCCGAGTTGCACGTCATCTGACCCGACCGCTTCCCCGCCGACCCGTTCCCCCGAGCAGTTCAGGAGCATCCCCCCGTGAACGCCAGCCACGCCCTTCCCACCACCGAGATGCTGGTGGAGCAGGCCCTCGACACCCTGAAGCGGTGCGGCGTCGACCCCGCCGTCCTGGACGGCGCGGCCACCTCGCGCACCCCGATCACCGGCGGCCGCCTGCAGCCCGTCGCCGCCACCCGGGCCGCGGACGTCGACGACGCGGTGCAGCGCGCGCAGGACGCCTTCCGGATCTGGCGCACCACTCCGGCCCCGGCCCGCGGCGCGCTGGTCAAGCGCTTCGGAGAACTGCTCACCGAGCACAAGGCCGACCTCGCGACCCTGATCAGCCTCGAGGTCGGCAAGATCACCTCCGAGGCGCTCGGTGAGGTGCAGGAGATGATCGACATCTGCGACTTCGCCGTGGGGCTGTCCCGCCAGCTCTACGGGCGGACGATGCCCTCCGAGCGCCCCGGGCACCGGCTGACCGAGACCTGGCACCCGCTGGGTGTCGTCGGCGTCATCTCCGCGTTCAACTTCCCGGCGGCGGTGTGGTCCTGGAACACGGCCATCGCGCTGGTCTGCGGCGACCCCGTCATCTGGAAGCCCTCCGACCAGACACCCCTGACCGCGCTGGCCGCCGCCGCGCTGCTGGACCGGGCGATCGGCGAGGTCGGCGCGCCGCGCGACCTCAGCCAGGTGGTCGTCGGCGGCGCGGACGTCGGCGAGATGCTCGTCGACCCCCCGGGCGTCGCGCTGCTCAGCGCGCCCGGCGCCACCCCGATGGGCCGGGCCGGCGGCCCGCGGGTCGC
>JAICZD010000139.1 GCA_025933855.1 Modestobacter sp.
CCGACCACGCCAAGGTCACCCTGTTCACCGACCACGACGTCGTGGTCGGCGGGTACGGGCTGCCGGCCGGGGTGGTCGGCGGCCCGGCCGTGCTGACCGGAGCGCTGTCGGCGATCACCGTCCGGCTGGGGACGCCGCTGAACCTGCCGGCCGCGGACCAGGACGAGCGGGTCGCCCACCTGCCGGCGGTCACCGGCGGGCAGGTGGCCGCCTACCTGGGAGCGCCGCTGGTCGCCGCGTCCGGCCACGTCATCGGCGTCCTGGCCGTCTACGACCCGGTGCCCCGCCCGTGGTCGCAGGACTCCGCGGAGCTGCTGGAGCAGCTGTCGGCCTCGGTCGTCGCCGAGCTGGAGCTCTCCGCCGCCCGCTCGGCGGTCGGGACGTCGCTGACCCGCCTGCAGGTCGCGCTGGAGGCCAGCTCGGTCGGCATCTGGGAGCGGGACCTGCGCACCGGCACCGTGCACTGGGACGAGCGCTGCGCCGCGATCTTCGGCCTGGACGGCGCCGTGGAGCTCGACTCGGTCAGCGACCTGCTGATGGACCACATCCACCCCGACGACCACGCCGCGGTGACCGAGGCCATGCGGGTCGCCCTGGCCGAGCGCGGCCAGTACTCGGTCGAGTCGCGGGTGCTGCGGGTGGACGGCGACGTGCGGTGGACCGTGTCCCGCGGGCGGGTGGTCACCGACGCGAGCGGGGAGCCGATCCGGGTGATCGGCACCACCGTCGACGTCACCGAGGCCCGCGAGCAGGCCGACCGCCGGATGTCCTCGCTGCAGCGCACGACCGCGATCGCGGAGGTGGCGGCGCAGCTGGCCACCGCCACCCGGTTCGACCAGCTGGCCCACATCACGCTGCGCGGCGCGGAGGTGCTGGGCGCCGAGACCGGTGCGCTCGCGGTCTTCGACCCCGGATCGGGGGCGCTGCAGCTGCACATGGGCCGCCGGCTGATGGACATCGTCGAGGTCGCCGCCACCGAGGTGGGCGTCGAGGCCCCGGTCGACGGCGTCGAGATCCCGCTGGACGACGAGCTGCCCACCCAGTGGGTGGCCCGGCACGGCGAGCGGGTGCTGCTGCCCGGAGCCGCGGAGGCCGCCGCCCGTTTCCCGCGGATGGCGGAGATGGCGCGGCTGCTCAACGCCCAGGCGATCGCCGCCCTGCCGCTGCGGGTGGAGAACCGGGTGCTGGGCTCGTTCGTCGCGGTCTGGAACACCGAGCACGAGTTCACCGACGACGACATCGAGGTGCTCGAGGCGCTGACCGCGCAGATCGCGCTGAGCGTCTCGCGGATGCAGGCCGACGCCGAGCGGGACGCCGCGGTCGCCGAGATGGCGGCGGCGAACGCCCGGCTGCGGCTGCTCGCGGAGACCGGGCGGGTGCTGTCGGGGACGCTGGACATCGCCGAGCAGATCGACCGGCTGGCCGAGCTCGTCGTCCCGGCGCTGGGCGACTGGTGCTGGGTGTTCGTGACCGACGACCAGAGCCGGCTCCGGCAGATGTCCTCCTCGCACTCCGACCACCACCTCAGCGGCGACCTGGAGCGCTACGTCCGGGTGATGCTGTCGGAGCTGACCTCGGAGTCGGGGACCGTGGAGGTCCTGCGCACGGGCCGGCCGATGGTGCTGACCGACATCGACCCGGACGCCGTCCGGCGCGCGCTGGCCGGGCAGGACGCCCGCCAGGCGTTCGCCGAGCTGGCACCGACGGCCGGAATGGTCGTTCCACTGCTCGCCCGCGGCCGGAGCCTCGGTGCGCTGGGGCTGTTCAACGGCGCCGACCGCGGGCCGCACACCGCGGCGGAGCTCGACACCGCCCTCGAGGTCGGCCGCCGCGCCGGGCTGGCGCTGCACCATGCGCGGCTGTTCGGCCAGCAGCGGCAGCTGGCCGAGACGCTGCAGCGCAGCATGCTCACCGCGCCGCCGGCTCCCGACCACTGCGAGATCGCCGTCCGGTACGTGCCGGCCGCGGCCGGAGCGGAGATCGGCGGCGACTGGTACGACGCGTTCGTGCAGGCCGAGGGCGCGACGATGCTGGTCATCGGGGACGTCGTCGGCCACGACAGCCGGGCGGCCGCGGCGATGGGGCAGCTGCGCGGGCTGCTGCGGGGCATCGGGCACCACACCGGCGGCACGCCGGCCGAGGTGCTCACCGGACTGGACCAGGCCGCTCGCGGGCTGGACCTGGACATCATGGCCACCGCGCTGGTGGCCCGGCTGGAGCAGGACGACCCGGAGCTGCTCGCCGGCACGACGCGGGTCCGCTGGGCGACGGCCGGGCACCCGCCACCGGTGCTGCTGGCCGCCGACGGCACGGTGGCACTGCTGGACGACGACCCGCCGGACCTGCTGCTCGGCGTCGACCCCACCACCTCGCGGGTCGACCGGGTGGCCACCATCGAGCGCGGCGGCACGCTGCTGCTCTACACCGACGGCCTGGTGGAGCGCCGCGACCGCGACATCGACACCGGCGTCGAGGAGCTGCTCCGGGTGGTCGGCGAGCTGGCCGACCTGCCGCTGGAGGAGCTGTGCAACCGGCTGCTGCAGCGGATGTTCCTGCCCGACACCGAGGACGACGTGGCACTGCTCGCCGTCCGGCTGCACCCGCAGAACGTGCCGCGCCCGGCCGAGGCCGGGCCGCAGCGGGTGCCGCCGGGCATCGAGCCGGCCCCGGAGGTCATCGAGGTCCCGGCGGACGGTCACGGCTGAGCGTCGGTCGCTGCGCGCCGCCTGCCTGCTCCTACCGGTGCGCTGCCGGCGATGAGTTCCGGCCCCGGCGCCGGTCCTGCTGGTAGCGACCCCGCCGCGACCGTGCCATCCGAGGAGACCCCGTGCCGCAGACCCTGACCTCACCCGACGGCACCACCATCGCGCACCAGGCCACCGGGACCGGCCCGGCGCTGGTCCTGGTGGTGGGGGCCTTCTGCGACCGGACCACCACCGCGGACCTGACCGCCCTGCTGGCCGATGCCTTCACCGTGCACGAGTACGACCGCCGGGGCCGCGGAGCCAGCAGCGACACCGCGCCCTACGACGCGCGCCGCGAGATCGAGGACCTCGCCGCGGTCATCGCGGCCACCGGTGAGGCACCGTTCCTGTACGGCCACTCCTCCGGCGCCATGATCGCCCTGGAGACCGCCGCCAGCGGCGCCCCGGTGCGGGCGCTGGCCGGGTACGAGCCGCCGTACACCGCCGAGGGCGATCCGGACGGCGGCTCCACCGAGCTGCTCGAGCGGGTGCGGGCGCTGGTCGAGGCCGGCGACCGGGACGGCGCGGCGGCCGCGTTCCTGGCCGGCACCGGCGCGCCCGCCGAGGTGGTGGCCGGGATCCGCTCCGGGCCGGGGTGGGCGTGGATGTGCCGGCTGGCACCGACGCTGGTCTACGACCTCACCCTGGCCAACGGCGGCCGGGTGCCGGTCGAGCGGCTGGCGCGGATCGACGTCCCGACCCTGCTGCTCACCGGCGGGGACAGCCCGCCGTGGGCCGCCCGGGCGGCCGCGGCGGTGGTCGCGGCGGTGCCCGGTGCCCGGCAGTCCGTGGTCGCCGGGCAGGGGCACGGCGTGGCCGCGCCGGCCGTCGCCCCGGTGCTGCAGGAGTTCTTCGGGGGCTCGCGCTGACAGCAGGGCGGGATCCTCGCTAGCTTGCGTGCACCCCCGCACGCCCGCGCCGGGCTCGGCCGAGCCCCGTTCCGCAGGAGACCGCCCATGACCATCCGCCGACCGGACAACGACGACGTCGCCGCGCTGGCCCGCAGCTACGGCATGCAGCCCAGCGACGCCGAGCTGGCCGGCTACACGACCCTGATCGACGGCGCGCTCAGCTCCTACGACGCGGTGGAGGAGCTCTACGCCGACATCGCCCCGCAGGTGCCCGCCGGCCGATCCGGGCAGCGGCCGGACGACGCGGACAACCCGCTGGGCGCCTGGTACGTCCGCACCGAGATCCGCGGTGCCGCCGACGGCCCGCTCGCCGGGCGCAGCGTGGCGATCAAGGACAACACGTCCGTCGCCGGCGTCCCGATGATGAACGGGTCGCACACCCTGGAGGGGTTCGTACCCAGCCGGGACGCCACCGTGGTCAGCCGGCTGCTCGACGCGGGGGCGACGGTGCTGGGCAAGTCCGTCTGCGAGGACCTCTGCTTCTCCGGCGGCAGCCACACGTCGGTGACCGGCCCGGTGCGCAACCCGTGGGACCCGACCCGGACGACCGGCGGCAGCTCCAGCGGCAGCGGCGCCCTGGTCGCCGCCGGCGAGGTGGACCTGGGTCTCGGTGGCGACCAGGGCGGGTCGATCCGGATGCCGGCGGCCTTCTGCGGCGTGGTCGGGCACAAGCCGACGCACGGGCTGGTGCCCTACACCGGGGCCTTTCCGATCGAGCTGACCATCGACCACCTCGGCCCGATCACCCGGACGGTGGCCGACGCGGCGGTGGCCCTGGACGTGCTGGCCGGCCGGGACGGGCTCGATCCGCGCCAGCCGGACGACCTGGTGCCCGAGCAGTACGCCGCCGCGCTCGGCGGGAGCGTCGCCGGCCTGCGGGTGGGGGTGGTCGCCCAGGGCTTCGGCTGGGCGGAGCTGTCCGAGCCCGGGGTCGACGACACCGTGCGGGCCGCCGCGGCGCGGCTGAGCGAGCTCGGCATCGAGGTGGTGGACGTCGACCTGCCGTGGCACCGGCACGGCCTGCACGTGTGGAACGTGATCGCCACCGACGGCGCGGCGGTGCAGATGGTCGACGGCAACGGCTACGGGCACAACTACGAGGGCCTCTACGACCCCGAGCTGATCGCCTACTACGGGCGGCAGAGCCGCGAGGTCGCCGACCGGTGGTCCCCGACGGTCTCCCTGGTGGCGATGACCGGCCGGTGGTCGGCGCAGCAGGAGCAGACCCGGCACTACGCGATGGCCCGCAACCTGGCGGTGGAGCTCCGGGCGCAGTACGACCGGGCGCTGGCCGACGTCGACCTGCTGGTGATGCCGACCGTGCCGATGGTGGCCCCGGAGATCCCGGCCGCCGATGACCCGCTGGAGGTCCGGGTGGCCCGGGCGCTGGAGATGGTCGTCAACACCGCGCCGTTCGACGTCAGCGGCCACCCGGCGATCAGCGTTCCGGCCGGGCTGTCCGACGGTCTGCCGGTCGGGATGATGCTGGTCGGCAAGCGGTTCGCCGACGCCACCTGCCTGCGGGTCGCGGACGCCTTCGAGCAGCTCGTCGGCGGCTTCCCGGCGCCCCCTCCGCGCAGTTGATCATCGGCGGCTGGTTGCCCCCGCCGGCGTGTCGGGCAGCCATTCGCCGATGATCACCGGGGGCTCGGCGGCGTCGTGGCGGGCCATCGCCTCCTGGCGGCCGGGCTCCTCGGCGAGGATGGCGCAGTTCAGCCAGGCGTCGGGGATGGCGAAGGCGTCGACCAGCGTGCGCAGGTGCGGGCGCAGCTCCTTGAGCAGCTGGTTCACCACCGCGGTCAGCGCCTTGGCCCGGGTCGGGGTGAGCCGCCCGTGCTCGAGGAACCAGCCCTTGTCCGCCTCGATCGTCGACAGCGCGTACAGGTCGCAGACACGGCCGAGCAGCGCCCGGGCCGCCGGGTCGGCCGTCCGCTCGATGCCGGCCACGAAGGCCTCCAGGACGACGCGGTCGATGTGCGTCCGCGCCGTCTTCAGCACGTGGTCCTGCACGTCGTTGAACGCGTCGAACTGGGACAACCCGGGGGTGGTGGCCCCCTTGCGCAGCCGCTTCACCGCCCCGTCCAGGGTGTGCTTCTCGCGGTCCTCGAAGGCCTTCAGCTGCCAGCCGCGGTCCAGCAGCGACACCTCGTCGTCCCGCCGGGGGACGGCGTCGACCAGCCGCTGGACCAGCGCCCGCGCGGCGGTGCGCTCCAGCACGGCCTCGCGCACCTGCTCGGCGACGAACGCGGCCCGGCCCCAGCCGTCCAGCGAGCCGAACGCCTCCCGGTAGCCGGTCAGCAGCCCCTTGGCGACCAGCTGCAGCAGCACGGTGTTGTCGCCCTCGAAGGTGGTGAAGACGTCGGTGTCCGCCTTCAGCGTCGGCAGCCGGTTCTCCTGCAGGTAGCCGGCGCCGCCGCAGGCCTCCCGGCAGGCCTGGATGGTGCGGGTGGCGTGCCACGTGCTGACCGCCTTGAGCCCGGCGGCCCGCGACTCGAGCTCGCGCTGCGCGGTCTCGTCCAGCACGGCGGCCCGCTGCACGTCGTGCATCCGGGAGACCAGCTCCTCCTGCGCGAAGTGCAGCGCGTAGGTGGTGGCCAGCGCCGGGAGCAGGGTGCGCTGGTGCGCCAGGTAGTCGTTGACGACGACCTCCCGCGGCTCGCCGGGGGCGGCGAACTGCCGGCGGACGTCGCCGTAGCGGACGGCGATCTCCAGCGCGAGCTTGGTCGCCGAGCCGGCCGAGCCGCCGACGCTGACCCGGCCGCGCACCAGGGTGCCCAGCATGGTGAAGAACCGCCGGGTCTCGTTCTCGATGGGGGAGGAGTAGGTGCCGTCCGGCGCGACCGAGCCGTAGCGGTCCAGCAGCATGTCCCGGGGCACGGTCACGTGGTCGAAGGTCAGCCGGCCGTTGTCCACGCCGTTCAACCCGGCCTTGGGGCCGTCGTCGCCGATCGAGACGCCGGGCATGGGGTTGCCCTCGTCGTCCCGGATCGGAACGAGCCAGGCGTGCACGCCGCGGCCCTCCCCCTGGGTGATCAGCTGGGCGAAGACGACGGCCATCCGGCCGTCCTTGGCCGCGTTGCCGATGTAGTCCTTGCGCGCGGCCTGGTGCGGGGTGTGCAGGTCGAAGGTGCCCGTCTCGGGGTCGTACGTGCAGGTGGTGCGCAGCTGCTGGACGTCGGAGCCGTGCCCGGTCTCGGTCATCGCGAAGCAGCCGGGCAGGTCGAAGCTCATGATGTCGCGCAGGTACGCGTCGTGGTGCCGCTTCGTGCCGAGCAGCTGGACGGCGCCGCCGAACAGGCCCCACTGGACGCCGGCCTTGACCATCAGCGAGAGGTCGCCGAAGGCCAGCATCTCGATGGAGGCCACCGAGCCGCCGGAGTCGTCCTGGCCGCCGTACTCCTTGGGGAAGCCCAGCCCGACGCGGCCGCTGTCGGCCAGCTTCTTCGACAGCCGGGTGATCCGCTCCCGTGCCTCCTGCATCGTCTCGCCGTAGACCGGCGCGAACTCGGGGTCGCCGAGGTGCTCGCGGGCGTCACGTCGCACGTGTGCCCAGCGGCCGTCGAGGACCTCCTGGAGCTTCTTCGGGTCCACGGTCGTTGGCAGGGTCGACGTCACTTCTCCTCCTGAGGGTGGTTGCCGATGGTCGAGAGGCCCGACCAGGCGAGTTCGGTGAGATGAGCAGCGAGTTCGCTGCGGAGCATGGGACGTTCGGCGCGCAGCCACCAGTCGGCGGCCGAGCGGACCAGCCCGACGACGCCGTGTCCCCCCGGCGCGGCGGCGGCCGGGTCGCGGCCGGCCTGCTGGAGCGCCACCGAGACGGCGGCCGCGGCCTGCTCGCCGACGAGGTCGGCGAGGCCGGTCAGCGGGTCGGGCCGGTCCAGCTGCGGCGGGTGGACGACGAAGCGGTAGAGCTCCGGGTCGGCCTCGAGGAACGCCAGGTAGGTCTCGATCGCCGCCGCGACCATCTGCCGCGGCCGGTCGTTGCTCTCGATCGCCTCCCGCAGCTTGGGCAGCAGCTGCGAGGCCACCCGGTTGCAGACGGCGACGTGCAGCTCCGCGCGGTCGGCGAAGTGCCGGTAGACGACGGTCTTGCTCGTGCCCGCCTCGGCGGCGATCTCGTCCATGCCGACCCCGGCGCCGTGCTTGCCGACCGCCGCGAGCGTGGCGTCGACGAGCTCGGCCCGCCGCTGGGCCCGGTGCGCGTCCCACCTCGAGTCGCGACGATCACGGGGCTCAGCAGCCGGCTTCGACTCGCGGCGCTCGCTGCCGTGAGCGATCTTGTCCTGCGACGCAGGTCTCACCGACTCAACTTTCATGTGTCGAACGGTACCTGATACTGTCGGTACCGAGCAATTCCACCGACTCCGGAGGATCCGATGGCTTCCCAGCCCCGCAAGGCCGCCAGCAGCGCCGCCGGCCGCGCCGCCACCGGCGCCGCCACCCGCAAGGCCGCGATCGTCGGCGGGAACCGCATCCCGTTCGCGCGGTCGAACTCGACGTACGCGCAGGCCTCCAACCAGGACATGCTCACCACCACGCTCGACGGGCTGGTCGCCCGCTTCGGGCTGCAGGGGCAGCAGGTCGGGGAGGTCGTGGCGGGCGCCGTCCTCAAGCACGCACGCGACTTCAACCTGACGCGCGAGTCCGTCCTCGGCTCCAAGCTGTCGGCGACGACGCCGGCCTACGACGTCCAGCAGGCGTGCGGCACCGGCCTGGAGGCGGCGATCCTCGTCGCCAACAAGATCGCCCTCGGGCAGATCGAGTCCGGCATCGCC
>JAICZD010000251.1 GCA_025933855.1 Modestobacter sp.
CCAGCGGCCGGCTGCACATCCTGGAGGTGCAGCGGCTGATCCGGTTCATGCCCAAGGTGGTCATCTGCGTCGTCCCGGGCTGGGCCGCCGGCGGCGGGCACAGCCTGCACGTCGTCTCCGACCTCACCCTGGCCAGCGCCGAGCACGCCCGGTTCAAGCAGACCGACGCCGACGTCGGCAGCTTCGACGGCGGCTTCGGCTCCGCCTACCTCGCCCGCCAGGTGGGGCAGAAGTTCGCCCGGGAGATCTTCTTCCTCGGCGAGGAGTACACCGCCGCGCAGGCGCAGGCGATGGGCATGGTCAACCGGGTGGTTCCGCACGCCGAGCTCGAGGCGACCGCACTGGACTGGGGACGGCGGATCGTCGCCAAGAGTCCCACCGCCCAGCGGATGCTGAAGTACTCGTTCAACCTGATCGACGACGGCCTGGTCGGTCAGCAGCTGTTCGCCGGGGAGACGACCCGGCTGGCGTACATGGCCGAGGAGGCGGTGGAGGGCCGGGACGCGTTCCTGGAGAAGCGGCCGGCCGACTTCTCCCGCTTCCCCTGGCACGTGTGAAGGACCCCGTCGCCCCCCACTGCTCGCAGGCTCGCAGCGGGCCCCTGCGACGGGGCCGTTCCAGACTCGCCCCAGGGCCCGAACTCACGAGAGGAGACACCGGTGATCGTCGAGGTGGTGGGCGGTGCGCAGTCGGCGCCGGAGGTACGGGTGTCCGACGTCGACGACCTGCAGCACCTGCAGGTGGCCATCGGTGCGCTGACCACGGAGGAGGTGGACGAGGCGCTGCGCGACGCCGGCCTGGGACGGCTGGCCGACGAGGACACGGCCCTGCTGGACGTCGCCGCGCTGCGGGCCGCCGCCGGGGCGCTGGCCCGCGCGGGGGACTGGGAGCAGGGCTTCGACGGCATGGTGCAGCAGGCCCGCGACAAGGGCCGGCTCGCCGACGACGGGGCGACGATGCGAGCGCACCTGGAGACCGCCGCCAGCGGCTGACCCGAAACGTAACCGTTCGTATTCTGGACGGGTTCGTGGGGCCCACGTGGTTGTCCCGACTTGCGCACGCGAGGACGATTGCCGGGTGACGACCATCGGCTCCCCTGTTCGCAACGTTGCGACCCGGCCGCCCGGACGCCCGCTGTCCACGGAGCTCTCCGACCAGCTGGTCAACGTGGCTGTGGACATCCTGGCCGACGAGGGTTGGGGTCGCCTCAACAGTGACCGCATCGCCGCCCGGGCCCACGCGGGCAAGGCCGGCATCTACCGCCGTTGGCCCACCATGGCGGCGCTGGCCCGGCACGCGCTGAGCTGTACCACCCTGGTGCGCACCCCCGAGGACACCGGCTCGCTGCGCGCGGACCTGCTGGGGCTGCTCCAGCCCTGGACCCGGCCGCTGGACCGCGCCGAGCGGGCCGCCGCCAGCCTGGTCGGGGCCGCCCGGCACGAGGAGGAACTGCGGGCCGGCCTCGAGCACGCGCTGGTCCGCCCGCTGGCCGCCGCCGTCGACACCCTGACCGCCCGCGAGTCCGCCCGTGGCCGTCAGCTTGCCGAGCAGCGGGTCGCCCTCCTCGGGTCGGTGCTGCAGGCGCTGTGGTGGCAGCGGTACACGGCCTTCGTGGACTCCCCGATGACCGACGAGCAGCTCGACCAGCTGGTGACCGACGTCCTCATGCCGATCACCGACCCGGAACCGGTCGCCGACCAGTCCTGACGCCCGCTGCGGGGCACGCGGCGCGTTCCCGTGGGCGCGAGCCCCGGCGGCGCCTACGGAGGGTTCCGGCGACCAGGGTGCCCGCGAGGGCAGCGCCGCCGTCCGGACCACCACCAGCCGCGATGGACGCACGGAGGACGACGGATGAGGACACGAGGCGCAGTGCTGCGCGGCCCCGGCGACTGGGAGGTGGTGGACCTCGACCTGCTGGACCCGGGGCCCGGGCAGGTGCGGGTCGAGCTGGCCTACGCCGGGCTGTGCCACTCCGACGAGCACCTGCGCTTCGAGAGCCAGCGCTACCCGATCGTCGGCGGGCACGAAGGGGCCGGCGTGGTGCAGGCCGTCGGCGACGGCGTCAGCGCGCTGCAGCCGGGGGACCACGTCGTGACCTCCTTCCTGCCCGCCTGCGGGCACTGCCGCTGGTGCGCCGCCGGCCGGTCGAACCTGTGCGACCTCGGCGCCACCATCGGCACCGGGCAGCTGCCCGACGGCACCTGGCCGTTCCGGCTGGACGGCGAGGAGCTGGGCGGGTACTGCATGGTCGGCGCCTTCGCCGAGCACGCGGTGCTGTCCGAGCACTCCTGCGTGAAGATCGACGAGCGCTACCCGCTGGACGTCGCCGCGCTGATGGCCTGCAGCGTGCCGACCGGGTGGGGATCAGCGGTCAACGCCGGGCCGGTGCGCCCCGGGGACGTCGTGGTCGTGGTCGGCACCGGCGGGGTGGGCTGCAACGCCGTCCAGGGCGCGGCGGGCGTCGGGGCCCAGCACGTCATCGCCGTCGACCCGGTCGAGTTCCGCCGGGAGTTCGCCCGCACGCTGGGCGCCACCCACGCCGTGGCGAGCACCCGCGAGGCCGTGCCGCTCGCGCGGGACCTGTCCCGCGGCACCGGCGCCGACGTCGTCGTCCTGGCCACCGGCGTCACCGACCCGCAGATCACCGGCGGCGCCTACCGCTGCCTGGGCAAGGGCGGCACGCTGGTGCTGACCGGCCTGGCCGACCACTTCACCGAGACGACGGTGACGCTGCCCGGCAACATCACGACCATCTTCGAGCAGCGGATCCAGGGCGCGCTCTACGGCATGTGCAACGCCTACCGGGACATCCCCCGGCTGCTGCGCCTCTACGAGGAGGGCCGGCTGAAGGTCGACGAGCTGATCACCAAGCGCTACAGCCTGGACGAGGTGAACCAGGGCTACCAGGACCAGCGGGACGGCGCGGTCATCCGCGGGGTGCTGCAGCACCGGCACTGACCCGCGGACCAGTGCGCACCTGTGGTCGCCGACACGCGCCGGCGCGCCGGGCGGAGCGACTCCAACCGCACACTCGGCCCCGCAGACCGGTAGGCAGGGCGGGGTCGTGGGCCCTACCGTTAGCGGTCATGACGACCGGTACGCCGGATGGCCTGGGCGCGCCCGGGCATGAGCTGATGCGGCGACCGGACGGCGGGCTCCGGCTGCGGGCCTCCGACGCCGACCGGTCAGCGACCGTGGAACTCCTGCAGGACGCGGTGGCACGCGGTCTGCTCACCCACGACGAGGGCGCGGAACGGATGGCCGCCGCGTTCGCCGCCCGGTTCCGCGACGAGCTGCCCGTGCTGACCGAGGACCTGCCGCAGGACGGCCTTCCCGTGGCGGTGGCGGCGCCGGTCGGCTGGCACGTCCTCGGGTCGTCGCTGGTGGCGCAGGTGCGGCACGAGCTGTCCGCGGGTCTGGCGGCCGGCCCGTGGGGGAGGCGGTTCGTCGCGGCCCTCGGCGTCGCCTTCCTGCTGGGGCTGCTGGTCACCCTCGCCGGCCTCGGCGTCCACGGCCTGTTCGCCGAGGCGTTCGACCTCTAGCCACCCGCCGCGCGCCCCGCCCGCCGGTTGACCTCGGGCGCGGCTGGGCAACCGAGCCCTCGTGGCCGAACCCGTGATCGCCGTCCTGGACGTCGACGGCACCCTCGTCGACTCGAACTACCAGCACGCGCTGGCCTGGTACCGGGCGCTGCGCTCGCTGGGCGAGACGTTCCCGGTGTGGCGCATCCACCGGCTGATCGGGATGGGCGGTGACCAGCTGGTGGCGGCGCTCGGCGGCGACGACGTCGAGCAGCGGATCGGCGACCAGGCGCGGGAGCGGTGGGTCGAGGAGTTCGACGCGCTCATCGGCGAGGTCGCTCCGCTGCCGGGCGCCCGCGACCTGCTCCGGGCGGTCAAGGAGCGCGGCCACCGGCTGGTGCTGGCCAGCTCCGGCAAGCCGCAGCACGTGACGGCGTTCGTCGACCTGCTGGACGTCGGCGACCTGGCCGACGCGGTGACCTCCAGCGAGGACGCCGAGGCCTCCAAGCCGGCGCCGGACCTCCTGCAGGTGGCGCTGCAGAAGCTCGGCGCCCCGCCGGACGCGGACAGCGTGCTGGTCGGCGACTCGGTGTGGGACGTGGAGGCCGCCAAGAAGGCCGGGATGCCGGCGATCGTCGTCCGCTCCGGTGGGTTCGGGGACGACGAGCTCCGCGACGCCGGTGCGGTCGGCATCTACGACACCCCCGGCGACCTGGCCGCGGCCCTGGACGAGACCCCGCTGTCCTGAAAGGGAGGCCCCCCTGCCGCCCACCGCTCGCAAGCTCGCGGTGGGGCCCTGCAGGGGGGGCCTTCAGCCGACCACGCCGGCGCGCAGGGC
>JAICZD010000053.1 GCA_025933855.1 Modestobacter sp.
GCGTGGCACTCGCGGAACGCCTCCTGGATCGGGTGCAGCACCTGGCCGCCCCGGTTGTCCGGCCGCGCCAGGCCCTCCACGGTGGTCACCGACCGGCCCTCGACCTGGACGGCGAGCACCAGGCACGAGCGCACCGGGACGCCGTCGACGAGCACCGTGCAGGAGCCGCAGACGCCGTGCTCGCAGCCGACGTGCGTGCCGGTCAGCCCGAGGTCGTGGCGCAGCGCGTCGGACAGCAGCCGGCGGACCGGCACCGTGGCTTCACGTGGAACACCGTTGACGATGACCGTGACGGTCCGCTCGGTGTCCGGCCGGGTCACGCCGCCCCCTCGGCCCGGCGGGCGGCTTCCTCGCCGGCGCGGGCCAGTGCCCGTTCGGTGAGGGTGGCCACCAGCAGCCGGCGGTAGTCGGCGCTGGCGTGCAGGTCGTCGTCCGGCTCGACCCGGCTGCGGGCCAGCGCGCCGGCCGCGGCCCAGTCCGCCCCGTCGACCGGCTTGCCGCCCACGGCGTCGGTGAGGTCGTGCACGGCGGGCACCGGGCCGACCGACAGGTAGGCGGCGCGGGCGGCGGTGATCCGCAGGTCGTCGTCCACCGTCACCAGGACGGCGGCGCCGCAGACCGCGTAGTCGCCCCGGCGCCGGGCGACCTCGGTGAACGCGGTGCCCGAGCGCGCCGGCAGGGCCGGGAAGAAGGCATCGAGGACGACGGCCGGCCCGTGCACCGACGTCTCCAGCGGCCCGAGGAACAGGTCCGGGCAGCAGATCGTCGAGTGGCCCGCCGGGGTGGCGACCGTGACGTGGCCGCCGGTCAGCGCGAGCACCGCCGTCATCTCGCCGGACGGATCGGCGTGCACGATGGAGCCGACCGTCGTCCCCCGGTTGCGGATCGCCGGGTGCGCGACGTGCGCGGTCGCCCGGGCGAGCAGCGGCTGCACCGCGGCCGCGTCGGCGGAGCCGAGCAGCCCGGCGTGCCGGACCAGCGCGCCGACCCGGACGCCGTCCGGCCCGGCCTCGATGCGGTCGAGGCCGGGCAGCCGGTTGATGTCGACCAGCGTGCCCGGCGTGGCCAGCCGCATGGACAGCAGCGGCAGCAGGGACTGCCCGCCGGCCAGCACTTTCGCGCCGTCGCCCTCGGCGGCGAGCAGGTCCAGCGCCTCCTGGACCGTCGTGGGGTCGGCGTAGGCCAGCGGAGCGGGTTTCACTGCGGTCGACTCACCCCCGGGCTGCGGTCGCTGGATCCGGACCCGGCGGTCGGCCGCGTCCCGGGCCATCTTGAACCGTGGAACGGCTGCTGTGACCCCGTGGCATCGCGGTGCCGTCGAATTCGCCCGGGCGGGAGCGCCGATGTCGCCCCGCCTGGGCCGGTGAACCGGGCGGGAGCGCCGATCTCGCCCGGAGGTGCGGCGGCTCCGGTAGCGTCCGGGCGGATGAGCCCGGATCGGCAGGCGCCCGGCGTCCGGCACGTCTCGCTGCGCAGCGGCGTCTACGCCGACTCCGTCCGGCTGATGCAGGTCAGCCGGCACGTCGGCGCGCTGCCCGGGGTCGGCGCCGTGCTGGTCGCCATGGCCACCCCGCTGAACCTCGAGCTGGCCGCCGGCATGGGCCTCGCGCCGGACGGCGACGCGGCTCCCGACCAGCTGCTGATCGCGCTGTCCGCCGGCGACGAGCAGGCGCTCGCGGCCGCGGTCGCCACCGTCGACACCGCGCTGGCCGCCCGGGAGGACCCCGGCGAGGCCCGGGCGGTGCCGGCCCGCACCATCGGGGCGGCGCTGGCCGACCTGGACGCCGGGTCCGCGCTCGCCGTCGTGAGCGTGCCCGGGCCCTACGCCGTCGCCGAGGCCGCCGATGCCATCGCCGCCGGCCACTCGGTGCTGCTGTTCAGCGACGGCGTGCCGGTCGAGCACGAGGTGGCTCTCAAGCGGGCGGCGCACGAGGCCGGGGTGCTGCTGATGGGCCCGGACTGCGGCACGGCGATGGTCTCCGGCATCGCGCTCGGCTTCGCGAACGCCGTCCGGCCCGGCGCGGTCGGGCTGGTCGCCGCGTCGGGCACCGGCGCGCAGCAGGTGACCTGCTTGCTGGACGCCGCCGGGGTGGGGGTCTCGCACGTGCTGGGGGTCGGCGGCCGCGACCTGTCCGCGGCCGTCGGCGGGCTGGCCACCCTCGACGCGCTGGCCGCCCTGGACGCCGACGACGCCACCGAGCGGGTGCTGCTCGTCTCGAAGCCGCCGGCGCCCGCAGTGGCCGGGTCGGTGCAGCGCGCGGCGGCCGGGTTGACCGTGCCGGTGCACTCCGCCGTCCTGTCAGCTGGGTCCCCCGACCTCACCGCCGCGGTCGAGGCGCTGCTGTCCGACCTGGGCGTCGACGTCCCGGCCTGGCCGTCGCGGCCGGGCACGGCGGACGCCGTGCCACCGGGCGCGGTGCTCAAGGGCTGCTACGCCGGCGGCACCCTCGCCGACGAGGCGATGCTGATCGCCACCCCGGTCCTCGGTGCGGTGCGGTCCAACACCCCGCTGCGGCCGGACCTGGACGTGGGCACGAACCTGGCGGCGCGCGGGCACGTCGTCATCGACTTCGGCGACGACGCGCTCACCGCCGGCCGCGCCCACCCGATGATCGACCCGACCCTGCGGCTGGAGGCCGTCGCCGCGATCGCCGACAGCGGTGAGCCCGCCGTGCTGCTGCTCGACGTGGTCCTGGGCTACGGCGCCGACCCGGATCCGGCGGCGTCCCTGGCCCCCGCGCTGCAGGCCGCCGGCCTGCCCGCCGTCGTGGCGCTGATCGGTACCGAGGCCGATCCGCAGAGCTGGTCCCGGCAGGCCGACGCGCTGTCCGAGGCCGGTGCCGCGGTCTTCGCCAGCAATGCCGCCGCCACCCGCTACGCCCTGGACCTGATCGGGGACAGGCATGGGTGAGCCGCTGGGCGGCCTGCTGTCCGCTCCGCCGGCCATCGTCGCCGCCGGCGTCGAGGCCTTCTCCGCGGCAGCCCGCGGCCAGGGCGCGGCCGTCACCGACGTCGCGTGGCGGCCGCCGGCCTTCGGCGACCCCGCCGACCTGACCCAGCTCGCGCTGGATCCGCGGCGCGCGGCGGCCAACCGGACGGCGGTCGAGCGGGTGCTCGCCGCCGGCTCGCTGCTCACCGACGTCCGCCCGGCCCGGGAGGTCCTCGGCCTGCCCGACCGCATGCTGCTGCACGCCGGCCCCCCGCTGACCTGGGAGGCCGCCTCCGGCCCGATGCGCGGTGCCCTGCTCGGCGCCTGCATCTTCGAGGGCTGGGCGAGCGGGCCCGCCGACGCCGAACGCATCCTGGCCGCCGGCGAGATCGCGCTGGAGCCGTGCCACCACTACCGGGCGGTCGGCCCGATGGCCGGCGTGACCAGCCCGTCGATGTGGCTGTGGTGCCTGGCCGACCCGGTGCACGGCGGCCAGGCGTTCAGCACCCTCAACGAGGGCCTGGGCAAGGTGCTCCGCTACGGCGCCTTCGACGCGGAGGTGCAGGCCCGGCTCGGTTGGATGCGCGACGTCCTCGGCCCGGTGCTGCAGCGGGCGGTGGCCCGCCGGGCCGGCGACCCGGTCGATGTGCGGGCGATCCTCGCCCAGATGCTGCAGATGGGCGACGAGGGGCACAACCGCAACCGCGCCGGCTCGCTGCTGACGCTGCGCGAGCTGTCGCCGTCGATCGTCGAGGTGGACGCGCCCGCCGCCGACATCGCTGCCGTGCTGCGCTTCATCGGCGGCAACGAGCACTTCTTCCTGAACCTGGGCATGCCGACCGCCAAGCTGGCGATGGACGCGGCCCGCGACGTCCCCGGCGCCACGATGGTCACCGTGCTGGCCCGCAACGGCACCGACTTCGGCGTGCAGACCGCCGGCACCGGCGACCGCTGGTTCACCGCGCCGGCTGACACCCCGGTCGGGCTGTTCCTCGGCGGCTACGGTCCCGACGACGCCAACCCGGACATCGGCGACTCCGCGATCATGGAGACCTACGGCGTCGGCGGGTTCGCGATGGCGGCGGCGCCGGCGATCGTCCGGTTCGTCGGCGGCACCGTGCCCGACGCGCTGGCCACCACGGAGCGGATGTACCAGCTGACCCTCGCGGAGAACCCGGCGATGCAGATCCCGGTGCTCGGCTTCCGGGGGGCCCCGACCGGCATCGACGTCGTCCAGGTGGCCCGGACCGGCTGGCTGCCGCAGATCAACACCGGCATGGCCGGCCGGGTCGCCGGCACCGGCCAGGTCGGGGCCGGGCTCGTCCAGCCGCCGCAGCGGTGTTTCGAGCAGGCGCTGGCCGCCCTCGCCGCGGAGTCCCGCGCCGCGCGCTGACCCACCTCACGCCCCTTTGATCGTCGGGCGGTGCGGCGCCAGGGGACCTCGGGCGGGATGCGAGGATCGGGGACGACGGGGCGCGACCGGCCCCGGCACCGACACGGAGCGCGCAGCGGAGGTTGGGGCTGGACGGGCTGCTGGGCGAGCTGCTGGCGGGCGGGCACCGCACGGACATGCAGCGACGCGTCCTGACGCACGACTGGTCGGCCACCCCGCTCGGGCCCGTGGAGGGCTGGTCCCGCACCGTGCTCGACGCCGTCGCCACCGTGCTGAACTGCCGCTTCCCGATGCTGGTGATGGCCGGCCCGGACCTGGTGATGGTCTACAACGACGGTTACGCCGACATCCTCGGCGCCCGGCACCCGGCGGCGCTCGGCCGGCGGGTGCCCGAGGTCTGGCCCGAGGTGTGGCCCGACATCGAGGAGATGATCGCCGCCGTCCTCGCCGGCGGGGCGACCTTCGTCGAGGACCTGCCGCTGGTCATGACCCGCGACGGCTTCGACGAGGAGACCTACTTCACCTTCTCCTACAGCCCCGTCGTCGGGCCCGGAGGTCAGGTCCTCGGGGTGCTGAACACCACGGTGGACACCACCCCGCGGGTGCTCGCGGCGCGGCGGATGGCCGTGCTGCAGCAGCTGGGCAGCCTGCCCCGGTCGGGATACGGCAGCGCGTCCGAGGCCTGCGGCGCGGCGCTGCGCGTGCTCGGCGAGGCGCGGTCGGACTGCCCGTTCGGGCTGGTGTACCTGCTGGACCCCGGCGCGGGCCGGCCCCGCCTCGCGGCCACCTACGGCATCGACGCCTCCGCCGGTGCGGGTGAACCTCCGCAGCTGTTCCCGGAGGGGGTCTGGGCGGAGGTCGCGGCCGGCGCCGTCTTCACCGCGAGCGGGCCGGCCGCTTCCGTGCCGGGGTTCGCGCTGCCCGCGGGCGCCCGGGGCGAGGGCCCCGCGGTGGTGCTGCCGCTCACCGTGCCCGGCCGGACGGGACCGGTGGGCGCCCTGGTGCTGGGAACCAGCCCGCGGCTGCGGATGGACGAGGAGTACCGGGTGTTCCTCGCCCTCGCCGCCGGCCAGGTGGCTGCCGCGGTCACCGATGCGCAGGCCGTCGAGTCCGAACGCCGCCGCGGCGAGGAGCGCGCCGAGCTGGACCGGGCGCGGGCGCAGTTCTACACCGAGGTGGCGGTCACCCTGCAGCGCGCCGTGCTCGGGCCCACCGCGCTGCCCGACGGCTTCGCCGTCCACTACGAGCCGGCGACCGGCACGCTGGAGGTGGGCGGTGACTGGTACGACGTCGTCGACCTGCCCGGTGGCCGGCACGGCGTGATGGTCGGCGACGTCGTGGGGAGGGGGCTGCCCGCGGCGGCGGTCATGGGCCAGCTGCGCAGCGCGGGGCGTGCCCTGCTGCTGGAGAGCCACTCACCGGCCCAGGTGCTGTCCGCGCTGGACCGGTTCGCCGCGCTGGTGCCGGGGGCCGCCTGCAGCACCGCGTTCTGCGCCGTGGTGGACCCCGCCACCGGAACGGTGCGCTACAGCAGCGGAGGCCACGTGCCGGCGATCGTGGTGGACGCCGGCGGCGCGTCCCGGCTGCTGACCGGGGCCGGATCGCTGCCGCTGGCGGTGGCCGACGACCTGGTCCGGCCGGAGGCCGAGGTCCTCCTGCGGCCCGGGGCGACCCTGCTGCTCTACACCGACGGGCTGGTCGAACGGCGGAACGAGGATCTGGACTCCGGGATGGCCCGGGCGGTCACCGCGCTCACCGACGGCCGGCACCTGGCGCCGGACCAGCTGGTGGCGCTGCTCACCGACCAGCTGCTGGACGACGCCCCGGACGACGACGTGGCGCTGCTGCTGTACCGCTGCGGCTGAGACGGACCGGTCCGCCCTCTGGGCAGAAGCGGCCATTCCTGCCCAGTGGGCTCAGGCCGTGGCCAGCACGCCGACGTCCCCGGCGAAGGAGAGCCGCGCCGCGGTCCGCTCCTGCAGTTCGCCGGCGGTCAGGCCGGCGGCCATCTCCCGCACCAGGAAGCCCCCGGGGGTCACGTCCAGGACGGCGAGGTCGGTGTAGACCCGGTCGACCACGGCGGCCGCGGTCAGCGGGTACGTGCAGGCCGGCAGCAGCTTGGGCCGGCCGTCCCGGGTGACGTGCGTGGTCATCACCAGCACCCGCCGGGCGCCGACCGCCAGGTCCATGGCACCGCCCACGGCCGGCGGGTGCATGTCCACGTCGGTCATCCAGTTCGCCAGGTCGCCGCGCTCGGAGACCTGGAAGGCGCCGAGCACGGTGACGTCGATGTGGCCGCCGCGCATCATCACGAAGGCGTCGGTGTGGTGGAAGAAGCAGCCACCCGGCAGCAGGGTGACCGGCTGCTTGCCGGCGTTGATCAGCTCCGGGTCCCCGGTGCCGGGAGCCGGCGCCGGGCCCATCCCGAGGATGCCGTTCTCGGAGTGGTACACGATCTCCTTGTCCGGACCGGCGACGTCGGCGACCAGGGTGGGCAGGCCGATGCCGAGGTTGACGTAGGAGCCGTCGGGGATGTCGGCGGCCACCCGGCGGGCCAGCGCGACGTCGGACAGCGGCGTGATCACGGTGCCCCCACCCGGACGACCCGGTCGACGAAGATGCCCGGGGTGACGACGGCCTCCGGGTCGAGTTCGCCGAGCTCCACGAACTGGTCGACCTGCACCACGGTCAGTGCGGCGGCGGTGGCCATCGTCGGTCCGAAGTTGCGGGCGGCCGTCCGGTAGACCAGGTTGCCCCAGCGGTCCGCCCGGTGCGCCTTGATGAGGGCGACGTCGCCGGGCAGCGGCGCCTCGAACACGTGCCGTCGTCCGCCGATCACCCGGATCTCCCTCCCCTCGGCCAGCAGCGTGTCCGCGCCGGTCGGCGTGAAGAACCCGCCCAGCCCGGCGCCGGCGGCCCGCATCCGCTCGCTCAGCGTGCCCTGCGGGACCAGTTCCAGCTCGATCTCTCCGGCCCGCCACAGCGTCTCGAACCAGATCGAACCCGCCGACCGCGGGTACGAGCAGACGATCTTCCGCACCCGGCGCTCACGGATCAGGGCCGCGACGTCCCGCTCGCCGCTGCCGGCGTTGTTGGTCACCACGGTCAGGTCGCGGGCGCCCTGGTCGAGCAGCGCGTGCACCAGCTCGACCGGGACCCCGGAGTCGCCGAACCCGCCGATCAGCACGGTCGCGCCGTCGGAGATGCCGGCGACCGCGTCGGCCAGGGTTGCCACCCGCTTGTCGATCATGCCCGGACGATCGCGGCCACCGGCCCGCCGCCGGTCGGCCCCTGGTGCACGGCGGCGACGGACACGAAGACCGCCGGGTCACCCGTCACCGCGGCGGCCACGCCGCCCACCGCGGCCTTGATCTGGCGGTGCCAGAAGACGTCGGAGTCGTCCAGCATGGCGTTCCGCCGGCCGCGCACGTAGCCGGTCGGGTCGGCCTCGCACTTGAGGAAGACGTTCACCAGCCGGTCGCCGAGGTCGCTGGGGTGCGGCCGCTCGGGCAGGTCCAGCCCGGCGTTGCGGATGGCGGTCCAGATGCCGTCGGTGTCCAGCGCGTCGGTCATCACCGAGTGGCCGATCCGGTAGTTCCCGCCGTGCCCGCGGGCGTTGCCGACCACGACGATCTGCGCCCGGTCCAGCTCGACGCCGGAGGAGCAGGAGGCGACGGCGCTGAACAGCGACAGGTCGCGCATCACCTGCTTCTGCTGCGGCATCCCGATCTCGCCGAGCGCCAGCGCGATGCCCAGCGCCGTGGTCCCGTTGGACAGGTCCATCGAGCCGTGCGGCTCGTCGTAGTAGGTCTCCTGGCCGCGGGACCTGGCGTCGCGGATGGTCTCGACGGTGAGCAGGGGGGTCTTGGTCTGCACGTAGTGGACGTCGGCGGGATCGGTGATCCCGGCCTCGGCCATCGCGCGGCGCACACCCTCGGCGACCTTCTCCACCATGGTCAGCCGGCCGATGTCCTCGGGCAGGATCTGCTCGCTCATCGCGTAGCCGACGGTCAGCCGCGGCTCGTCGGTCGGCGCCACGGCGTCCTCGGGCAGCGTGGCGAAGATGGTGGCGTGCGGGCTGAGGATGCCGTCCGTGCCGCCGGACCAGACGATCGGGACCTGCCTGACCTGCTCCGCCGTCCGCGTCCCCTTCGTGGTCAGGACCTCGCGGAAGGCCCGGTCGGCGATGATCCGGGTGTAGTCGTTCACCCCGCCGTTGCCCTCGGTCTTGCCGATCACGGCGACCACCCGGTCGGCGTCCAGCACGCCGTCGTCGATGAGCTCGGCCAGCCCGGAGGCGTCGCTGACGTTGCGCAGCGGGACCTTGCGGACCTCGATCGGTGCGGGCACTGGCTCACTCTTCTCTCATGGGGTGGGGGTGGCCCTCCTGGGGGCAGGAGGGTCCTTTCGCAGGACGGTGCCGACGTCGTCGCCGGTGACGGCGTCGGAGATGTGCTCGAGGCAGGTGATGACGGCGCGGGCCCCACCGTGGTCGACGAACCGCAGGGCCGCGGCGACCTTCGGCGCCATGCTGCCCCGGGCGAACTGGCCGGCCGCGGCGTGCCCGCGCAGCTCGGCGGCGGTCACCGCACGCAGCGGGCGCTGGCGGGGCGTGCCGAAGTCGACCATCACGTTCGGGACGTCGGTGGCGATCACCAGGGTGTCGGCGTCCAGGTCCCGGGCGAGCAGTGCGGCGGTGAGGTCCTTGTCGACGACGGCCTCCACGCCCCGCAGTGCCCCGCCGGCGTCGTCCACCACCGGGATCCCGCCCCCTCCGGCGCAGACGACGACGAAGCCGGCCGAGGCGAGGGCGTGGATGGCCGGCCAGTCGACCACCGAGAGCGGCTCGGGTGAGGCGACCAGCCGGCGCCAGCCCCGCTCGCCGCGGTCCTCCCAGGTCTGGCCGAGGGCGATGAGCCGCTCGGCGTCCTCGCGGGGCAGGAAGCGACCCACCGGCTTGGTGGGCGCGGCCAGCCCGGGGTCGCCGGCGTCGACCAGCGTGCGGGTGACCAGCGCCGCGGTGCGCTGCGCCAGCCCGCGGGCGGCCAGCCGGGCATCGAGTTCGTCGGCGAGGGTGAAACCGATGGTCGCCTGGGTCTGGGCGACGTTCCAGTCCAGCGGAACGGGTGGGACGACGTGCGCGGCCAGCTCGTTCTTCACCAGCAGGTTGCCCACCTGCGGGCCGTTGCCGTGGGTGAGCACCACCTCGACGCCGGTGGCCACCACCTCGGCCACGTGGCCGGCCGCCACCGCGATCGCCTCCCGCTGCGCGCCCGGCGTCGCCGATCCGTCGGGGCCGGTCATCGCGTTGCCGCCCAGCGCGATCACGACGCGGCGCGGCTGGGTCACCCGGCGACCCTAACGCCGGGTTCCCCGCCGCTGAGCCGGATCGTCAGCGGCCCCGCTGCAGGGTCAGCGGCGCCAGAAGTCCAGCCGGTCGCGCCCGGGGCGGAACCCCGCAGCCTCGACGACAGCGACCGCCAGCTCGAACCGCTGGCCCACGTTCGCCGGCACGTGGGCGTCGCTGCCGAAGCTGATCGCCGTGCCCCCTTCCTCCCGGAACCAGCGCACCAGGTCCACCGACCACAACGGGCTGGTGGTGTTGACCTCCAGCGCCCGGCCACCGGCGGCCAGGGCCCGGAAGACGTCGCGATACTCGGCCTCGAACAGCGCCTGGGGATAGCGGTCGCGGCCACCGGGCCAGTACCGCCTCGGGTAGTCGCAGTGGGCGAGGACCTGGAAGACGTCGCTCTCCTCGATCATCGCCACCATCTCGGTCAGGTAGCGGCGCATCGTCGGGACCCCGCCGGCCACGGTGAGCATCCGGTTCACCCCGATCAGCCGCCCGTCGACGCTCAGCGAGTGCAGCGAGCCCAGGATCCGGTCGACCGGGGACGTCTTCAGGTGGGCGGCGACGCTGCCGGCGAACAGGTGCGGCTCGCCGGCCTCCACCCCCGACCACACGCGCAGCTCGGGGAAGCGGTCCCGGCACTCCCAGATCGTCTCGGCGTAGATGTCGACGTCGATCGGCCGCTGGTTGGCCGGGTGCCGGTCGGTCAGGCCGTCGGTGGTGGCCCGGTCGTCGGCTCCCCAGACGGTGAAGTCGAGGTGCTCGGTGAAGGCGACGGCGGGCAGGCCCACCCGGACGGCCTCGGCGCAGGTGCGCAGCATGGAGGCCCGGGGACCGGTGTCCCAGGAGAACTCGCTGTGCACGTGGTTGTCCGGGGGGAGCATCGCCGTCCATCCTCTCGCGCCGTCCACAGCCGCCGCCCGGCGGGCCGGAGTTGTCGGTGACACCGCCTACGGTCGTCCCATGAGCGTCACCGCCGCACCGACGACCGAACTGGCCGACGAGGCGCTGGGTGTCCTCCGTGAGCTCACCGGCCGCGCCGACGCGGTGTTCCGCGAGGGGCAGGACGCCGCGGTCGCCGCGCTGGTCGAGCGCCGGCAGCGGGCCTTCGTCGTCCAGCGCACCGGCTGGGGGAAGTCCGCCGTCTACTTCGTCTCCACCGCCCTGCTCCGCCGCCGCGGCGCCGGCCCCACGTTGCTGGTCAGCCCGCTGCTGGCGCTGATGCGCGATCAGGTCGCGGCCGCCGCGCGCGCCGGCATCAAGGCCGTCGAGATCTCCAGCGCCAACGCGACCGAGTGGGACGACGTCGCCGCCCGGCTGGCCGCCGACGACGTCGACGTGCTGCTGGTGTCCCCCGAGCGGCTGACCAACCCCCGTTTCCGCGAGGAGCAGCTGCCGGGCCTGGTGTCCCGCTGCGGGTTGCTGGTGGTCGACGAGGCGCACTGCGTCTCCGACTGGGGGCACGACTTCCGGCCCGACTACCGGCGCATCCGCGACCTGCTCGGGCAGCTGCCGGAGGGCACGCCGGTCCTGGCGACGACGGCGACGGCGACCGAGCGGGTGGTCGCCGACGTCGCCGAGCAGCTGGGTGCCGGCGGGGTGGCGGGCGCGCCCGCTCCGGTGACCGTGGTGCGCGGGCCGCTGGCCCGCGACTCGCTGCGGTTGGGCGTGCTGCGGCTGGACACCGACCGCGCCCGGCTGGCGTGGCTGGCCGCGCACCTGTCCGACCTGCCGGGCAGCGGCATCGTCTACACGCTCACCGTCGCCGCGGCCGAGGAGACCGCCGCCCTGCTGCGCGACGCCGGGCACGAGGTGCGCGCCTACACCGGCCGGCTGGACGACGCCGACCGCAGGGACGCGGAGGAGGCCCTGCGGGAGAACCGGGTGAAGGCCCTGGTCGCCACCTCGGCGCTGGGCATGGGGTTCGACAAGCCCGACCTCGGTTTCGTCGTCCACCTGGGCGCGCCGTCGTCCCCGGTCAGCTACGACCAGCAGGTCGGGCGTGCCGGGCGCGCCGTCGCGCACGCCGACGTGCTGCTGCTGCCCGGGCCGGAGGACCTCGCCATCTGGCAGTGGTTCGCGACCTCCTCCATGCCCCGGCAGGACCACGCCGCCGCGGTGCTGAGCGCGATGGCCGACGGCAAGGCGTGGTCGGTGGCCCGGCTGGAGACCGTCGCCGACGTGCGCCGTTCCCGGCTCGAGCTGCTGCTCAAGGTGCTCGCCGTCGACGGTGCGGTGGAGCGCGTGCAGGGTGGCTGGCGTTCCACCGGTCGCCCCTGGGTCTACGACGCCGACCGCTATGCCCGGGTCACCCAGACCCGGGAGGCCGAGCAGCGGGCGATGCTCGCCTACGCCCGGCCGGCCGACTCCGCGGAGTGCCGGATGGCCTTCCTGCAGGCCGCCCTCGACGACCCGACCGCGGCTCCCTGCGGCCGCTGCGACGTCTGCGCGGGGGCCTGGTACTCCGCCGACGTCCCGTCGGCTGCGGTGGCGGCGGCGTCCGCCCGGCTGGACCGCCCCGGTGTGGAGCTGGCGCCCCGGGCGCAGTGGCCCACCGGCGCCGACCGGCTGGGCGTGGACGTCAAGGGCAAGATCGCCGCCGGCGACCAGGTGGAGGCCGGCCGGGCGGTGGCCCGGCTCACCGACCTGGGCTGGGGTCAGCGGCTGCGCACGCTGCTCGGGGACGACGGTGTCGGCGGGGTGGCCACCCTGGCGGAGGACCTCGAGGCACCCAGCATCGAGGAGGACCCGGACGCCGCCCTCGACGTGACCCACCGGGTGATCCGCCCGGGGCTGCCCTCCGACGCGCCGCCGGACGACGAGCTGCTCCGCGCCTGTGCCGGCGTGCTCGGCTCGTGGGACTGGGCGCAGCGCCCGGCCGCGGTCGTGGCCATGCCCTCCCGACGCCGCCCGGCGCTGATCTCCGGCGTGGCCGAGGGCCTGGCCCGGCTGGGCCGGTTGCCCTATCTCGGTCACCTCGACCTGGTCGCCGGCGGCCCGACCGGTCAGCCCGGCGGAAACAGCGCGTTCCGGCTGGCCGGTGTCTGGGGGCGGATCGCGGTCGGTGAGGAACTGCGGTCACGGCTGGCGGCGGTGGACGGGCCGGTGCTGCTGGTGGACGACCTCGCGGACTCCCGGTGGACGGTCACGGTCGCGGGCCGCGAGCTCCGGCGGGCGGGGGCCCGGGCGGTGCTGCCGTTCGTGCTCGCCCTCACGGCGTAGGAGACTCCGGCCCCCACTTTTCCACAGGTTTTCGAACAGCTGTGCGAAACTCGCGGTAGAGTCGTGGCATGTCGCTCGCCCACCAGCCGTCGATGTGGGATGTCGCCGAGGAGGCCTCGCTCACGACGCTGACCGGTCGGGTCACCCGCCACGTGCTGAGCCGGGGCGCCTGGGTCGATCACCTGCCCGGCTGGGTCGAGGGGTCCGACGCGGTGCTGGACGTGCTGCTCGGCGACATCGGCTGGCGCGCCGATCGGCGGCAGATGTACGACCGGCAGGTCGACGTGCCACGCCTGCTGCGGTGGTACGGCGGCGGCGAGCCCCTGCCGCACCCCGTGCTGACCGACGCCCGCGACGACCTCGACGCCTACTACGCGGAGGAACTCGGCGAGCCGTTCGTGACCGCTGGGATGTGCCTGTACCGCGACGGGCGGGACAGCGTCGCCTGGCACGGCGACCGGATCGGGCGGAGCCGGACGGAGGACACGATGGTGGCCATCGTCTCCTTCGGGTCACCGCGTGCCCTGATGCTGCGCCCGGTAGGTGGTGGCGAGCGCCTGCGGTTCACCCTCGGCCACGGCGACCTCGTCGTGATGGGCGGCTCGTGCCAGCGCACCTGGGAGCACTGCATCCCCAAGACGGCACAGCCGGTGGGCCCGCGGGTGAGCGTCCAGTTCCGCCCGCGCGGCGTGGCCTGATCCGGGCCGACCGGGCGGCCACGCTGCCGCCCGCCGGCCGCTTCGGACCCCGTGCACGCCCCCTCCGGGGACGTGTATGGTTCCTCCTGCACCGCGCGAGAACGGACCGGGCCGCCAGCCTGGTCAACCGCCGGTCGATCCTCCGAGGTTCGGCTGCCGCGGAACGCGATGTACAGTGGAAAACACCGCCACGGGAGAACGGCCGAGCAATCGGTCGGGAAACGTGCGCGTCCGTTCCTTGAGAACTCAACAGCGTGCCGAAAGTCAGTGCCATGTATCAGGTTCCTGGCTGGGCTCTTTCTTTTGTGGGGGGTCTGGTTGGGGGTTGTTTTGGTTGATTGATATCGAGAGTGCCAACTCTTGGTTCTCGGCCTGTGGTTGAACATCTACGGAGAGTTTGATCCTGGCTCAGGACGAACGCTGGCGGCGTGCTTAACACATGCAA
>JAICZD010000218.1 GCA_025933855.1 Modestobacter sp.
CCCGAGCGCGGCGAACTCGGGGCCGCGGTGGTCGATCGGCGGCGCCGCGGTCGCCCGCAGCACCCGGTCCGGCACGTTGGTGGGCCCGGGGATCTGCAGGAAGTGGCGTCCGCCGGTGGTTGTCGTCACTGACATGCTGGCCTCTCGTCCGGAGTCCTCGGCGAGCCCGAAGTCCGCTCTGCGGAAGGTTACTGCCGACAGGCGGACTTTCCCAGGCGGTACTCAGTCCGGGGTGACGCTTGACACTGGGAGAGCTCACAGCTTCTAATCCCCGCTAGCGAAAAGGCGCTTCCGCATCGCGGAAGCGTGCGCGTGCAGGTCCACCGCCCGCCTCGACCACAGGGGACCACGTTGTCCGTACAGCTCGTCTTGGTTCTCATACTCCTGGCGATCTTCCTGATCGCCACGGTTCTTCCTGTCCACATGGGCGCGCTGGGGTTCGTCGCGGCCTTCGTGGCCGGCTACTTCATCTACGCCAACTCCGAGGACGGATACGACGACACCATCTTCGGGTTCTTCCCGGGGTCGCTGTTCGTCGTCCTGGTCGGGGTGACGTACCTGTTCGCCATAGCCAAGAACAACGGCACGGTCGACTGGCTCGTGCACGCCTCGGTCCGGGCCTCCGGTGGCCGGCTGTCGGCGATCCCGTGGGCGATGTTCACCGTCACCGCCGCGCTCACCGCCATCGGCGGCGTGGTGCCCGCGGTGGTCGCGATCATCGCGCCAGTGGGCATGTCCTTCGCCCGCCGGTACTCGATCAACCCGGTGCTGATGGGCCTGTTCATCATCAACGGGGCCACCGCCGGCGGGTTCTCGCCGCTGTCGGTGTTCGGCGTCATCACCAACGACGTCGTGGAGTCCAGCGACCTGCCGGGCAGCCCGCTGTTCCTCTGGTTCGCCTCCATCGTGATCAACATCCTGCTGTCGGTCGTCGTGTTCTTCATCTTCGGCGGCCGCAAGCTGCTCGGCGGCGACCGGGTCGACGTGACCGACCGGCGCGACGACGACTTCGTCGCGGCCACGGTCGCCGGCGACGCCACCGAGGACACCGGCGAGGACATCCCGGGCGGGCCCGCCCGGCGGACCGCCGTGGGGAGCACCAGCACCGGCGGCGCCGCGATCTCGGGCGGACGGGTTGCCGAGGCGCGCCACGGTGCACCCGGACACGAGCACTCCACCGCCGAGGACCGCGCGGACCAGCAGGCGCTGCAGACCACCGCGCTGGCCGAGGAGCCGCACGAGGGCGCGGTGACCACCCTGGACCGCGACCGCGCCCTGACCCTGGGCGGGCTGGTGCTGCTGGTGGTCGGCGCGCTGGTCTTCGACCTCGACATCGGGCTGCTGGCCATCACCGTCGGCGTGCTGCTGTCGATCGTCGCGCCCCGTGGCGCGAAAGGCGCCGTGGGTCAGATCGCCTGGCCGACCGTGTTGCTGATCTGCGGCGTCGTCACCTTCGTCGGCCTCATGCAGGACCAGGACGTCCCCGGCTGGCTCGGGGACAACGTGGCCAAGCTGGGCGTGCCGCTGATCGCCGCACTGCTGATCTGCTACATCGGCGGCGTCGTCTCCGCGTTCGCCTCCACCACCGGCATCCTGGGTGCCCTCATCCCGCTCGCCGTGCCGTTCCTGCAGGGCCCCGAGGCCGTCGGCGCGATCGGCCTGATCACGGCGCTCGCGCTCTCGTCGTCCATCGTCGACTCCAGCCCGTTCTCCACCAGCGGCGCGCTCGTGGTGGCCAACGCCACCGAGGCCGAGCGGGACAGGACCTTCAAGACCCTGATGATCTGGGGCTTCTCGATGGTGGCGATCATCCCGCTGGTCACCTGGCTGGTCCTGGTGGTCCCGGGCTGGCTGTGAGGAAGGACCCCGTCCTCCCCACCCCTCGCGCGCTCGGGGCGGGACCCTGGACGGGGCCGACCAGCATCTACCGAACTGCGCCCCGGACGGCCGACCGTCGTCCGGGGCGCAGTCGCGTACCGACCCCGATGACCCCCAGCGCAGAGCACGCACGGAAGAGGCAGACGTGACCGCGACACCCGAGTCCCAGCCACCGCTGACCGGGATCACCGTGCTGGAGGTGGGCGTGTTCATGGCCGCGCCCTACGCGGCTCTGCAACTGGCCGACCTCGGCGCGCGCGTGATCAAGGTCGAGGACCCCCGCACCGGCGACCCGGTGCGGGCCAGCGGGCCCTTCCTGGACGGCGAGAGCTCGCCCTACCTGCGGCTGAACCGCAACAAGGAGTCCGTGGCGCTGGACCTGAAGTCCCCCGCCGGCCGGGCGGCGTTCCTCGCCCTGGTCCGGCAGGCGGACGTGGTGATCGAGAACCTCCGGCCGGGGGCGATGGCCCGGCTCGGCCTGGACGCCGCGGGCCTGCAGGCGGTCAACCCCCGGGTCGTCTGCGCCTCGGGATCGGGCTGGGGTCAGGACGGTCCGCTCGCCCCGCTGCCCGGGCTGGACATCATGGCCCAGGCCCGCAGCGGGCTCATGAGCATCACCGGCACCCCCGGGGGTGAACCGGTCAAGGTCGGCGTTCCGGTCTGCGACCTGGTCTGCGGCCTCTACCTGGCCCTCGCGGTCACCGCCGCGCTGCGCGAGCGCGACCGGACCGGCACCGGCCAGTCGATCGACGTCTCGCTGTTCGAGGCCGGGGTGAGCCTGGCGGTGTGGGAGGCCGGCAGGTACTTCGCCACCGGGGAGGTCGGCGGGCCGCTCGGCTCGGCGCACCAGAGCCAGGCCCCCTACCAGGCGTTCCGCACCGCCGACGGCTGGGTGACCATCGGTGCCAACACCCCCAACACCTGGGCCGGGCTGTGCCGCACCCTGGACATGGCCGCCGAGCTGGCCGACGAGGGCTACGGCGACGCCACCCGCCGGCACGCCCGGCGCGGTGAGCTGCTGGACGCCATCGAGAGCCGTACCCGCGCCCGCACCACCGCAGACGTGCTGGCCGCCCTGGCCGGGGCAGGAGTGCCCTGCGCGCCGATCAACGACTACGGCCAGGTCTTCACCGACGAGCACCTGCGGGAGCGCGACTTCTTCTGGGACGCGCCGCACCCCACGCTCGGTCCGGTCCGGCAGATCGGGTCGCCCATGCGGATGTCGCGCACCCCGGCCGTCCGTGGCCGCGCCGGCCCCCCGCTGGGCGCCGACACCCGGGCGGTGCTGACCCGCTACGGCGTGCCCGCCGACGTGGTGGACGCCGTCGCGCCGGCGACCGCGGAGCGCCCGGCATGAGCGACCTGGAGGTGACCCGGGACGGCGCGGTGCTGACCGTGCTGTTCAACCGGCCCGCGCAGCGCAACGCGATGACCTACGCCATGTACGAGGGGCTCGCCGAGGCCTGCGAGCGGGCCGACGAGGACGACGCCGTCCGGGTGCTCGTGCTGCGCGGAGCCGGCGGGCGGGCCTTCGTGGCCGGCACCGACATCAGCCAGTTCCTCGAGTTCGGCAGCGGGGGATCCACCAGCGGCGAGGACGGCGTGGCGTACGAGGCGCGCATCGAGCGGGTGGTCAACCGGCTGGAGGACGTCGGCGTGCCGACGGTCGCCGCGGTGGAGGGGGCCTGCGTCGGGGGCGGCCTGATCCTCGCCGCCGCCTGCGACCTGCGGGTGGCCACCGCGTCCGCCCGGTTCGGTGTTCCGGTGGCCCGCACCCTCGGCAACTGCCTGTCGATGAACACCTACTCGCTGCTGGTGTCGCACCTGGGGCCGGCCCGCACGCTGGACATGCTGCTGCGGGCGCGGCTGCTGAGCGCCGCCGACGCCGCGTCTGCCGGCTTCGTCGGCGAGGTCTGCGCCGACGGCGGGCTGGACGCCGCCCTGGCGGCCCTGGTGGACACGCTGCTGGGCCATGCACCGCTCAGCATGCGGGCGGCCAAGCAGGCCGTGGCGCGGCTGCGCCGGGCGGACCTCCCCGACGGTGACGACCTGGTCCGCGAGGTGTTCGGCAGCGCGGACTTCCGCGCCGGGGTGGAGGCGTTCGTCGCTCGGACGCCGGTCAGCTGGACCGGCCGCTGAGCGGGCGCGGAACGTCCTCCCGCAGCTCGGCGGCGAGGGCGGCGGCCGCGTCCTGCAGCAGGGTCACGATGGACGGCACCGCATCCATCGCGAGCCGCCCCGCCGGGCCGGAGACCGAGAGCGCCGTCATCGACGGCCCGCCGGGCACCGGCACCGCCACGCAGCGCACCCCGGTCTCCTGCTCGCCGTCGTCGAGGGCGTAGCCCTGCTCGGCGATCTCCGGCAGCCGCGCGACCAGCTCGTCGGGGTCGGTGACCGTCAGCGGGGTCCGCCGGGGCATCCCCCCGCTCACCAGCAGCTGCCGCGCGGTGGGGGCCGGCAGCTGGGCCAGCAGCACCTTGCCCACGCCGGTGCAGTGCAGGTGCACCCGGCGGCCCACCTCGGTGAACATCCGCATGGAGTGCCGGGACGGGACCTGGGCGACGTAGACCACCCGGTCGCCGTCCAGCATGGCCAGGTTCGCCGTCTCGCCGGTGCTGTCGACGAGCCGGGACAGGTGCGGGCGAGCCCAGGTGCCCAGCGTCCGCGAGGAGCTCTCGCCCAGGTGGATCAGCCGGGGGCCGAGCACGTACCGGCGCGAGGGGAGCTGGCGCACGTACCCGCGGGCCACCAGGGTGCGCACCAGCCGGTGGATGGTGGACAGCGGCAGCCCGCTCTCGGCCGCCAGCCGGGACAGCGGCACCTCCCCGCCGTCCTCGGCCATCAGCTCGAGCAGGAGGAACGCCCGCTCCAGCGACTGCACACCCCCGTCGGAACCGTTGACCTCGGCCATGCCGCTTCCCTCCTCCGCGCATCCCGCTGCCGACGGTCGTCGTCCCCGGGCGCCCCAGGCCTCGCCGGGCCGACGCCGCAGGCGCCGGTCCCCACTTGACCCCATTCGGTGCCGAGGATACGTTTTCCGCATGTCAGTGGGAACCTCCCGCATGACGGAACTTTGTGAGGTTTCGGTCCGCGAGAGGTCGTATCGGGTGCGGACACCCCACGGCGGAGACATCATCGAGATCGACGACATCAGCACGAGCCAGGGAGAGCCATGAGCACGGTCGACGGCGTGGAGATCACCGGTCCGATGGGCGAGCGGTTCGACGAGGTGCTCACACCTCGCGCGCTCGAGCTGATCGCCGCTCTCCACCGCGAGTTCAACGGCCGGCGGCTGGAGCGGCTGCAGGCTCGGGCCGAGCGCGTGCAGGCGCTCGCCGGCGGCGCCAGCCTGGACTTCCTGCCCGAGACCGCCTCCGTCCGCGAGGACGACTCCTGGCGGGTGGCGCCGGTCGCCCCCGGCCTGGTGGACCGCCGGGTCGAGATGACCGGCCCCACCGACCGGAAGATGACGATCAACGCGCTGAACTCCGGCGCCAAGTGCTGGCTCGCCGACCAGGAGGACGCCAACTCCCCGCTCTGGGAGAACGTCGTCAACGGCCCGCTGAACCTGATGGACTCCATCGACCGGACCATCGACTTCACCAGCCCGGAGGGCAAGAAGTACCAGCTCAAGCCGGACGACGAGCTGCCCACGATCATCGTGCGCCCGCGCGGCTGGCACCTGCCGGAGAAGCACATCACCGTCGACGGCGAGCCCGCCTCCGGCAGCCTGGTGGACTTCGCGCTGTACATGTCCACGTGCGCGCAGAAGCAGATCGACCGCGGCCAGGGCCCGTACTTCTACCTGCCGAAG
>JAICZD010000194.1 GCA_025933855.1 Modestobacter sp.
GAGACCCCGCGCAACGCCGAGCCGCGCACCGGGCTGGCGATGGGCGAGCACGCCGCGATCACCGCGAAGGAGTGGGAGATCGGGCGGGCGGAGCAGGACGAGCTGACCGTCCGCTCGCACCGCAATCTCGCCGCCGCCTACGACCGCGGCTTCTTCGACGACCTGGTGACGCCGTTCCTCGGCCTGACTCGCGACCAGAACCTGCGGCCGGACTCCACGGTGGAGAAGCTCGCCACCCTGACGCCGGTGTTCGGCCGCGGTGAGGGCGCCACGATGACCGCGGGCAACTCGACGCCGCTGACCGACGGGGCATCCGCCGTCCTGCTGGCCTCCGACGAGTGGGCGGCCTCGCGCGGGCTTCCCGTCCTGGCGCACCTGGTGGACGCCCAGACCGCCGCGGTCGACTACGTGCACGGCGGCGAGGGCCTGCTGATGGCCCCGGTCTACGCGACGCCGGTGCTGCTGGCCCGCAACGGTCTGACGCTGCAGGACTTCGACTTCTACGAGGTCCACGAGGCGTTCGCGTCCACGGTGCTGTCGACGCTCAAGGCATGGGAGGACCCGGCGTTCTGCAAGGAGCGGCTGGGCCTGGACGCCCCGCTGGGCGCCATCGACCGGTCGAAGCTGAACGTCAACGGCTCGTCGCTGGCCGCCGGGCACCCGTTCGCCGCCACCGGCGGCCGGATCGTGGCGACCCTGGCGAAGCTGCTGCACGAGGCCGGCCCGGGCAAGCGGGGGCTGATCTCCATCTGCGCGGCCGGCGGCCAGGGCGTCGTCGCCATCCTCGAGTCCTGACCCGAGCTTTTTCGGGCAAAAGCCCGGCGCTTTTTCGGGCAAAAGCCCCGAACTTTTTCGAGCACAAGTACCCAGGAGGATCTCGTGACTGACTGGTACCGCGACTTCGCCAACTCCGGCGTCGGGACGACGATCACCAAGCAGCTCGGCCTGCCACGCCCCGCCGTGCTGCGCCGCTACGAGCCCGGCCAGCCGCTGCTGCCGGGGCCGGCGCTCCTCGGCTCGGCGGGGAAGGGCCGGCTGCACGACGTGCTGACCGAACTGCTCCGGGACGCCGGGGTCGCCGTGGTCGCCTCCGCGGAGGAGGAGCGGCCGGCCGCCGTCCTGCTGGATGCCACTGGGCTGACCTCGCCGGCCGACCTGGCGGCCGTACGTGAGTTCCTCGCCCCGGCGGTGAAGCGGCTGATGCCGAGCGGCCGGGTGCTGGTGCTGGCCGATCCGCCGGCCGAGGCGGCCGCACCCGCGCAGGCGGCGGCCTGCCAGGCGCTGGACGGGCTGGTCCGCTCGCTGGCCAAGGAACTCCGCGACGGGTCGACGGCCAACCTCGTCCAGGTCCCGGCCGGCGCCGAGCGGGCGCTGGCCGGACCGGTGCGGTTCTTCCTCTCCGGACGGTCGGCCTACGTCGACGGCCAGGTGCTCGGCCTCTCGCCGGCCGACGTGCCGGCCGGCGAGGACCGCGACCGCCCGCTGGCCGGCAAGGTGGCCGTGGTCACCGGCGCCGCGCGCGGCATCGGTGCCGCGATCGCCCGGGTGCTCGCCCGGGACGGCGCCCACGTGGTGGCCGTCGACGTCCCGGCGGCCGGGCAGGCGCTGGCCGCGGTGGCCAACGAGGTCGGCGGAACGGCGCTGCAGCTGGACATCACCGCCGCGGACGCGCCGAGCCGGCTGGTCGGGCACCTGCGGGGGCGGCACGGCGGGGTGGACGTCGTCGTCCACAACGCCGGGATCACCCGGGACAAGCTGCTGGTCAACATGGACGCCGCCCGCTGGGCATCGGTGATGGCGGTCAACCTGCAGGCCCAGCTGGACCTGACGCAGGCGCTGCTGGACGCCGAGGGGGTGCTGCGGCCCGCTGCCCGGGTGATCAGCGTCAGCTCGCAGACCGGGATCGCCGGCAACCGCGGCCAGACGAACTACGCGGCGTCCAAGGCCGGGATCATCGGCATGGTGCGCGCCTGGGCGCCCACCTTCACCGAGCGCGGCGCGACGGTCAACGCCGTCGCCCCGGGCTTCATCGTCACCGAGATGACCGCATCGATGCCGCTAGGCACTCGCGAGGTCGGGGCGCGGCTGAACTCGCTGCAGCAGGGCGGCCTTCCCGTCGATGTCGCGGAGACGATCGCCTGGCTCGCCGCGCCGGGCAGCGCCGGGGTGAACGGCCAGGTCGTGCGGGTCTGCGGCCAGTCGCTGATGGGAGCCTGATGGCCGAGCTGACCACCCCGCCCAATCTGGCGGCGCTGTTCGCCCGGGCGGCGGTGACCGCCCGGGGCCGGGGCGGGGAGCTGCCCGACACCCGGCTGACCCGCACCGGCGTCGCGGTGGACCCCGGTCGGCTCGCCGGCTACGCCCGGGTCTGCGGGTTCCCGCTCGCCGACACGCTGCCGGGAACGTTCCCGCACGTGCTCACCTTCCCGCTGCAGGTCGCGCTGATGAGCGAGCAGTCGTTCCCGCTCGCGCTGCCCGGCCTGGTGCACGTCCGCAACCAGCTCGAACAGGTCCGGCCGGTCGACACCGGTGAGGCGCTGGACCTCGCGGTCTGGGCCGAGCGGTTCGCCCGCCATCCGCGCGGTGCGACCGTCGACCTGTGCGCCGCGGTGTCCGCCGGTGGTGCGGAGGTGTGGCGCAGCCGCTCGACCTACCTGGCCCGCGGCGCGACGGCCCCCGAGGACGCACCGGAGTCGGACGTCGAGGTCCACGTCGCCGCGCTGGAGCGGATGGTCGCGCAGTGGCGGGTGCCCGCCGACACCGGCCGCCGGTACGCGCAGGTGTCCGGCGACGTGAACCCGATCCACCTGTCCGCGCTGACCGCGAAGGCGTTCGGGTTCAAGCGGGCGATCGCGCACGGCATGTGGGTCGAGGCCCGCGCGCTGGCGGCACTCTCGGGCCGGCTGCCCGACGCGGTTGCGGTGGACGTCGCGTTCCGCAAGCCGCTGTTCCTGCCCAGCACGGTCACCCTGGCCACCCAGCAGGTCGGCGGAGGATGGGACCTCGCCGTCCGGAACGCGACGGCCGGCACCGAGCACCTGGTCGGCACGGTGCGCGCGCGGTAGGTCCCGCGCGGCGCCGTGCGGTCGGTCCCGCGCGGCGCGCGGCGCCGGCGGCCCGCTCGCCTAGCATCGCCAGGGGCGCCGTGCTGGGCTGCGCCGCAGGAGCGGATCCCGGGGGCGTGCATGACCGATGCGCGCCGGGAGCTCGAGCTGGACCAGACCCAGCGGATCGCCAGGGTGCCCGCCGTGCCGCCGCCCAGGAGGCCGGCGCCGATCCCCGCGGCAGAGGACGACGCCACCGGCGACCTCGGTGCCGAGCCGCGACGGCGGCGGCCGCGCGCTCCGCGGTGGCGGGCAGCGATGCACGGCGCCGGGGAGCTCCTGGTCACCGTGGGTCTCGTCGCCCTGCTCTTCGTGGGCTACGAGGTGTACGTGACCGACCTGCTCAACGGCCGCCAGCAGGACCAGCTCAGCCAGCAGATCCACGAGCGGTGGGCCGACGCCGGCCCGGTGCCGACCGCGCTGGCGCCGATGACCGTGGCACCTGCGGTGGGGCAACCGCTCGCCGTCCTGCACCTTCCGCGGCTGGGCGCGGACTACCAGCGCGTCGTGCTGGAGGGCACCGCCGAGGAGCAGCTGGCCGACGGGCCGGGGCACTACGTCGGGACGGCGCTGCCCGGGCAACCGGGCAACCTCGCGCTCGCCGGGCACCGGGTGGGCAAGGGTTCCCCGTTCCTGGAGCTGGACCGGCTGCGCCCCGGTGATCCGATCGTGGTGGAGACAGCGCAGGGCTGGTACGTCTACCGGGTGCTCGGCGACAGGCGCACCGGCGACGTCACCACCGACCCCAGCGGCATCCCCGGCCAGCAGATCGTCCGCCCGACCGACGTCTCGGTCATCTCGCCGGTTCCCGGCGGGCCGGCCACCGCCGCGCCGGCCGGGTCGTACCTGACCCTGACCACCTGCCATCCGAGGTACTCGGCCCGGCAGCGGCTGATCGTGCACGCCGTGCTGGACGGCGCCGGCATCAGCAAGGCCGACGCCCCCGACGGCCCACCCGCCCTCCAGGAGCGCTGATGTACGGCTGGATCTGGCGGCACCTTCCCGGCCCCACCGCGAGCAAGGCGGCGCTCGCGCTGGTCCTGGTGCTGGCGGTCGTCGCGCTGCTGCTGTTCGTGGTCTTCCCGTGGGTCGAGCCGAGGTTGCCGTTCAACGACGTCACCGTGGACCGGTGACCGGCTCGTGACCGGAGCCGGCCGGACGGTGCGTCAGCGGCCGCTGCGGCTGGGCCGGCGGCCCTGCCGGGAGCCGGAACGGGAGCCCGGCCGGGGACGGCGGGAGTCCCGGCCGCCCTCGCGCGGCCCGGAGCTCCGGCCGGCCGGACCGCGGGTGCTGCAGGGCCGGCAGGTGGTGAACCACGGGGCGATGGAGGTTCCGCACTCCGTGCACTTCCCGGACCGGCCCAGCGAGATGGCGCCGGGCAGCATCTCGGTGATGGTCTCGGAGCACTCCTCCTCGACCCATGCCGCGTCGTCGCTGGTCAGTCCCGCGACGCCGGGGAACTGGCGGAGCAACGTCTGGGCGTCCCGGGCCGCGGCGGCGGCCTGCTCGAACTCCTCGACGCTGCCCCCGACGGGCAGGTCGGGCAGCACCAGCTCCGGCGGCACGGGCAGGCCGACGGCGTGCGTCAGCGCGGCCCTGGCCAGCACCAGCCAGCGGGTGCGGCGCGGCGGGTTGTAGTCGATGGCGAGGTTGACCAGCCGCCAGACGGTGTCCAGGTCGCCGGCCGCGCCGAGCGGGCCACGCAGCAGCGGCAGCAGCGCGTGCACCCGCAGCACGAGACTGGTCACGTCGTCGGCGGTCATCGCCTGGTCGCGGGTCGCGGCACGCGCCCAGGCCATCCAGCGGGTGAGCGCCTCGGGCAGGTCGACCGCCTCGTGGGCGCCCAGGTCCGCCAGCTCCGGCCGCAGCCGGGGGGCGCGCTTGGGCAGGTCGCTCATCTCGTCACCGCGGGCCACCGCGGCGCCGGCCCCGACCAGCGCGGAGACCGGTTTGAGGCCGCTGACCCCGATCAGGATGCCGGCGGAGCCGTGCCCGGTGAGGCCGTAGCGGCCGGCGCGCCCGGCGATCTGGGCGGCCTCCCAGGTGCGCAGCGGCCGCAGCTCCTGGCCGTCGAACTTCGTCGTCTCGGCGAACAGCACGGTGGTGGCCGGCACGTTGATGCCGTGGCCGATGACGTCGGTGGTGACCAGGACGTCGAGCTCGCCGGTGGTGAACCGCTCGATCACGTCGCGGCGGGTGGCCGGGGGCAGCGCGCCGTACAGCACGCCGACCTTGCCGGGGCGGTGCTGGTCGAGCTCCGCGGCGACCGCGTACACGGTCTTGCGGGAGAAGGCGACGACGAGCGTCTGCGGGCGGACGCCGTTGGGCCGTACCGGCGCCCGGAGGACGTCGAGCCGGGACAGCCGCTTGTGGTTGACGACCTCGACCTGCTCGGCGTCGGCGACCAGCGGCTTGAGCACCAGGTAGGCCTCGGCCGCGGAGATGAGGTGCATCTCGCGGTACTCGCCGGTCAGCAGCAACCGGGCCCAGTGGTGGCCGCGGTCGGGGTCGGTGATCCAGTGCGCCTCGTCCAGCACCAGCATCTGGCCGCGGTCGGGGGCCTTCTCCACGGTGCAGCAGACGATCGGCGCGAACGGGTCGATCTCCTCCTCGCCGGTGGACAGGCCGACGGTGCCCTCGGGCAGCTGGGCTGAGAGCGTCGCGTACGCCTCGTGGGCCAGTTGGCGCAGCGGCGCGGCGTAGACCCCGGAGCCGGTGGCCGCCAGCGCCTGCAGCGACTCGTAGGTCTTGCCGGAGTTGGTGGGACCGAGATGGAAGACCACGTGCTCCGGCCGGATGGCGCGGACCGGAAGTACGGGAGCGGCGCCGTCCACCCAGATCTCCTGGGCGCGCTGCTCCGAGCGTGCAGCGGCCCGGTCCGCGTCGCGGGACGCCTGCTCGCGGGTGGAGCTGCGCTCACGGTGACGGCTGGGGGACTGCGGGGGGACGGTCACAGACAGGGAGTGCCCTTCGATGCGAGGTCTGGCGGTGGGAGGTCGACACGCACCCGCGCGGACCCTCGTCGGTGCAACACCGCCGTCCGGCGGATCATGCCGCAAGGACCGATTCTCCCAACGAACCGCGGTTCTTGGGCACAAGTTGAGGTGAGACCGACGAAATCGTACTCCGATCGGCCAGATCCACTGACCGCATATGACGAGAGACCGGGGTGTTCGGCACAAGTAACGTCTTCATAACGGGACGCACCATCGGCTCGGCGGCTCGTTGCTGGACATCGGCTGAGTGGTCGAGTGCCCCCAGCGCCCGGACCTCCGGGCAGACGCGCCCGGCGCTTCCGGGCACCC
>JAICZD010000011.1 GCA_025933855.1 Modestobacter sp.
ACGCCCGCTGCGGCGGGTCGCTCACCCGGCTGTCCGTGGCGCACGCCGCCCCGATCGGCGGCTTCACCGGCTGGAAGCCGGCCATGCCCGTCACCATCTGGAGCGTGACCCGATGACATCTGTCGCCCTCCGGACTCCCACCGCGGCCAGGCGCCGTCCCCCAGCGCCGCGGAACCGCTGCGTCGTCGCCGGTCGGAGGGCCTCCGGCCCCCCACCCAGCGCCGACAGGACCAGGGAAAACCCATGACCGTCTACTTCGTCGGGGCGGGGCCGGGCGCGGCCGACCTGGTCACGGTGCGGGCGGCCCGGCTGATCGCGTCCTGCCCGGTCTGCCTCTACGCCGGCGCCCTGGTGCCCCGCGAGCTGCTGGACACCGCCCCGGCCGGCGCCCGGCTGGTCGACACCGCCGACCTGGACCTCGACCGGATCACCGCCGAACTGGTCGAGGCGCACCAGGCGGGGCTGGACGTCGCCCGGCTGCACTCCGGTGACCCGTCCGTGTACAGCGCGATGGCCGAGCAGATGCGCCGGCTGGACGCCGCCGGGGTGCCGTACGACGTCGTCCCCGGGGTGCCGGCGTTCGCCGCGGCGGCTGCGTCGCTGAAGCGGGAGCTGACGGTGCCCGGGGTCGCGCAGACCGTCGTCCTGACCCGGACGTCGGCGCGCTCGACGCCGATGCCGCCGGCAGAGTCGCTGGGCACGTACGCCGCGACCGGAGCGACGCTGGTGCTGCACCTCGCGGTGCAGCGGATCGACGAGCTGGCGCCGCAGCTGGCGGCGCACTACGGCGCGGACTGCCCGGTCGCGGTGGTCGCCCGGGCCAGCCGGGACGACGAGCTGATCCTGCGCGGCACGCTCGCCGGCATCGCCGGGCAGGTGGCCGCGGCCGGGGTGCGGCGGACGGCGGTGGTCGTCGTCGGCCGCGCGCTGACCGCCGGCCAGTTCCCGGACAGCCATCTCTACTCGACCGACCGCAGTCGATGAAGGACCCCGTCGTCCCCGGCCCCTCGCGAGCTCGCGGCGGGCCCCTACGACGGGGCCGGGGCGCGGCCGACGATGGTGCCGGCGCGGTCGATCACCACGACGTCCACCTCGACCGGGGCCCCCTGCAGGACGCCGAGCGCGGTGTCCCGGGCACCGGCCGCGACCAGGTCGCCCAGCGGGAGCCCGGCGGCGGCGCACTGCTGCAGCGCGTCCAGCGCGGTGTTCGCCGCGAGCACGCCGGCGGCCAGCTCGGCCGATCCGCCGGCGCCGCGCACCAGCCCGGCCAGCGCCGGAAAGGACACCTGCGACCGGGCCGAGTGCAGGTCCAGGTGCCCGTCGGCCAGCTTGGCGAGCTTGCCGATGCCGCCGGCGACGGTCAGCCGCGGTACCGGGTGGCGGCGCAGGTACTTCAGCACCGCCCCGGCGAAGTCGCCCATGTCCAGCAGCGCGTCCTCGGGCAGCCCGTACAGCTGCTGGACGGCCTTCTCGCTGGTCGACCCGGTGCACCCGGCCACGTGGGTGTGCCCGACCGCCCGGGCGACGTCCACCCCGCGGCGGATCGAGTCGATCCAGGACGAGCAGGAATAGGGGACGACGACGCCCGTCGTCCCGAGGATGGACAGGCCGCCGAGGATCCCGAGCCGCGGGTTCCAGGTCCGGCGGGCCAGCTCGGCGCCGTTGTCCACCGACACCTCGATCAGGACGTCGCCGCTGCCGCCGTGCCGCGCCGCCACCGCGGCGACGTGCTCGGTCATCAGCCGGCGCGGGACCGGGTTGATCGCCGGCTCGCCGACCGCGAGCGGCAGGCCGGGCTTGGTGACCGTGCCGACCCCCTCGCCGGCCCGGAACGCCACCCCGCTGCCGGGCGCGCCGTGGCTGACCCGGGCGGAGACCAGGGCGCCGTGGGTGACGTCGGGGTCGTCGCCGGCGTCCTTCACGATGCCGACCGTGGCCGCCCCGCGGGTGAGCGACTCGCGGGCCAGCGCGAACGCCGGGTGCTTGTCGTGGGGCAGGTCGATCTGCACCGGGTCGGGGAACTCGCCGGTGAGCAGCGCGGTGTAGGCGGCGGTGGTCGCCGCGGTGGCGCAGGCACCCGTCGTCCACCCGTGCCGCAGCCCGCCGCTGGAGTTCCTGCTCACGGTCACATGGTGCATGGAGGGGGCGGATGACCGGTCAGGTGCTGGTGCTGGGCGGCACGGGGGAGGCCCGGCGGCTGGCCGAGGAGCTGATCGCGGCCGGCGTGCCGGTGCTGTCCTCGCTCGCCGGGCGGGTCGCCGAACCGGTGCTGCCCGAGGGGCCGGTGCGGGTCGGCGGCTTCGGCGGGGCGGAGGGCCTGGCGGCCTGGCTGGTCGAGCACCGGCCTGCCGCCGTCGTCGACGCCACCCATCCCTTCGCCGCGCAGATCACCGAGAACGCGGTCCGCGCCGCCGCGGCCGCCGGCACCCCGCTGCTCCGGCTGCAGCGCCCGGGCTGGACGCCGGGACCCGGGGACACCTGGCGCCTTGTCGACTCGTTGACCGAGGCCGCGCAGGCGGTCGCCGGGTATCGCAGCGTCTTCCTCACCACCGGCCGGCAGGGGGTGGCCGCGTTCGCCGCGCTGCCGGGGCGGGTGCTGGTGCGGTCGGTCGACCCGCCCGACGAGCCGCTGCCGGCCGGGGCGACGCTGCTGCTCGACCGCGGCCCGTTCAGCGTCGCCGACGAGCTGGCGCTGATGCGCGAGCACGCCGTGGACGTCGTCGTGACCAAGGACTCCGGCGGGCACCTGACCGAGGCGAAGCTGACCGCGGCCCGCGAGCTCGGCATCCCCGTCGTGCTGGTGCGCCGGCCGCCGCTGCCCGCCGGCGTGGTCACGGTCGCGACCGTCGCCCAGGCCGTGACCTGGTTGTCGGGCCGCCGCTCCACGGAGCCGCGCTGACGGCGCCCCGGACCAGCCGGTCATGGGCGCCCGGCGGGTCAGCGGAACAGCTGCACCAGGGTCTGCGCCGCCATCGCGGCCTCGCCGATGAGGTTCGGGTGGGCCGGAGCGGCGTTGATCGGGTGGTTGACCGGCTCGATCCAGCGCTGACCGACCGGCCGGCAGGCGTCATGACCCGCCGAGCTGACCGACATGTCGACGAACCGGCTGCCGGTCTCCGCGGCCGCCTTCTCCACGGCGGCGTTGAGGGCCATCGCCCATTCGTTGACGTAGGGGACGTCGCCCATCGAGATCGGCATCGACGGGTAGCAGGCCGGGTCACCGGTGTCGGGCAGCACGCGCGGGTAGCCGAGGATCACGACGGTGGCCAGCGGTGCCTTCTGGTGGACGGCGGTGAGCGCCTGCACGAGGTCGGGATAGGTCAGGTTGGCGACGATGTCGGTGAACGTCGTCCCGTACTGCTGCTCACACGGGTTGCCGGCGATGTCCCCGGTGCTCAGCGACGCGCTGATGCAGCCGGTCAGGATGCCGCTGAACGCGCCGCCGTCGTTGCCGCCGATGGTCATCGTCACCAACCGCGTCTCCGCCGTGACGGCGTCCAGCTGCGGGGCGGCGGCTCCGGACTGGGTGGTGAAGAAGTCCGTCGTCCGGGCGCCGCTGCAGGTGACGTCGGTGAAGGAGCTGGGTCGGGTGAGCCGCGCGATGTCGTGCGGGTAGTTCAGCAGGGAGCGGCTGCAGGTGGGCGGTGCGCCCGGCACGAGGGGATGGACCCCCGCGGCGGAGGAGTAGCTGTCGCCGAGCGCGACATAGGGGGAGGTCGTGATGGAGTGGCCTGACGCGGTCGGCGGTGAGTCCTCCGCGAGGGCGGGGAGAGCGGTGACGACCCCCAGGATGGCGGTCAGAACCGCAGTGACCAGGGCGGTGACGGTGCGGCGCATGAGGACTCCGTTGTCCGGGTCGGCGACCCTGCCGACCGGCGGGTGTGGCCCCCGTCACCCTATGCAGTTGCGGTCCGGAGCCCAAGGGGAGCGGCCGTTCCCAGCCGGACCGGCCCCGGCCGGCGCCGGCTGATGGCCGGCCGGCTGGTGCTCTTCGACCTCGACGGCACGCTGGTCGACTCGACGCCGGGCATCTGGGCGTCGATCCGGGTCGCCGCGGCGGAGCTGGGGCTGGCCGCGCCGACGTCCGCCCAGCTGCGGTCGATGGTCGGCCCCCCGCTGCAGGAGGGGTTCGCGGCCGCCTTCGGCCTGACCGGTGCGGACGTCGACCGGGCGGTGTCGGCCTACCGGGCCCACTACTCGGTCGAGGGCCTGTTCCGGGCGCAGGTCTACCCGGGGATCCCGGAGCTGCTGGCCCGGCTGCGGACCGACGGCGCGACCCTGGCGGTGGCGACCAGCAAGCCGGAGGCGTTCGCGGTGCCGATCCTGCGCCACGTCGGGCTGCTGGCGGGGTTCGCCGGCGTGCACGGCGCGACGCTGGACGGGGCGGTGCGGCACAAGGAGCAGGTCGTGGCCGCGGCGCTCGCCGGGCACCCGGACGGCGAGCGGCCGGTGCTCGTCGGCGACCGGTCGCACGACGTCCTGGGCGCCCGCGTGCACGGGCTGCCCTGCATCGGCGCCGGGTGGGGTCCGGCTCCGGACGGCGAGCTGGCGGCCGCCGGCGCGGCGGTGATCGCGCCCACCCCGGGGGACGTGCCCGCGGCCCTGGCGCAGGTCTGACCCGGAGCCCGGCATGCACCCCGGCATGGACACCGGCATGGACACGGGGCCCCGCGGTGGGCACGCTGCCGGGCATGACGGCACGGGTCACGGTGGTCGGCGGCGGTGTGATCGGCCTCAGCGCCGCCGTCGAGCTCGCCGGCCGCGGCGCGGCGGTGACCGTGGTCGCGGACCGGCCCGCGGCCGACAGCGTGTCCGCGGTGGCCGCCGCGGTCTGGTTCCCCTACCGCAGCGGCGCGTCGCCGTCCGTGCCGACCTGGCTGGCCCGCTCGCTGGGCCGCTTCACCGAGCTCGCCGCCGACGAGGCGACCGGCGTCGACCTGCGGGTGGGCACGGTCGTCGAGCGGCGCCCCGGGGTCGACCGCTCCTGGACGGCGGCGGTTCCGGCGTTCCGCGAGGCGACGCCGGCCGAGCTGCCGCCCGGTGCGCCGGCCGGCGTCCGGGCGACGCTGCCGGTGATCACCGTGCCCGTCTACCTGGGATGGCTGCACGGGCAGTGCGACCGCCTGGGCGTGCGCTTCTCCCGGCGCACCGTCGACTCGGTCGACGAGTGCGCACCGGACGCCGACATCGTGGTCGTCGCCGCCGGGCTGCGCTCCGGGGAGCTGCTGGACGACGACACGATGTACCCGATCCGGGGGCAGGTGGTGCGGCTGCCGAACCCGGGGCTCACCGAGTGGGTCACCGACGAGGAGGACCCCGCCGGCCTCACCTACGTGGTCCCCCGCCGGCACGACGTCGTCTGCGGCGGCGCCGCCGAGGTCGGCAACTGGGACCTGGCCCCCGACCCGGCGACCGAGGCGGCGATCCTCCGCCGGACCGCGGCGCTGGTCCCGGCGGTGGCCGGGCTGCCGGTGCTGTCCCGCGCGGTCGGGCTCCGGCCCGGGCGGGACACCGTCCGGCTGGAGCGGATCGAGGGTTACGCCGTTCCGGTGGTGGCCTGCTACGGCCACGGCGGCGCCGGCGTCACGATGTCCTGGGGCTGCGCCGAGGAGGTCGCCGAGCTCGTCGCCGCCCGCTGAGCGGGGCGCGGGGGCATCTTGTCGGACCCAGCGGGCACACTGCGGACCGACTCCATCCGCCGGCAGCAGGGGAGGCGCTGTGATCGGCGAACCGCGGGCCGCCGACCTCGAGCTCGACGACGTCGAGGGTGCCCTGCTGCGCGCCGCCGTCGGCGACTACGCGGCGGAGGCGGCCATCCTGCTGCTGGCCAACTCCGGCTACTGGCTGCCCCGGCTGCAGGCCGCCGGGCTGCTCACCATCGCCCTCGACGGCGACGCCGTGGACGGCGGCCCGTGGGCGGCGGTCCAGTGGGCCGACCTGGACGGCGCGCTGCGGCGCGGCGACATCGCCGGCAGCGGCGGGCAGCTGCGGCTGTTGCGTGCCGCGGCCAGCCTGGCCGACGGGCAGCCGGTCGACCTCGCCGACCTGACCGGCGGCCTGGACCGGGCGGAGCTCACCCTGCTGCTGGCCGCCCTGGCCCACGCGGCCGGCAGCCACGAGCAGCGGGAGGTCCGGTACGACGACGACGGCGTCCTCTGCGCCGGGGCGTACCTGGGTCCGGTGACCCCGTGGCCGGCCCGCGACTGACCGCGCCGCCGTTCCCGGCGTCCGCTCCGGGCGCAGCCTGGGTCGCGCGGAACGGCGCCCGGCAACGCGGGTAGAGGGCGCCGCCGGCCGGACCGTGATCATCGGGAGGGGTGAGCGGGCCGAAAGCCGGGCAGGTACCGGGCATGAGCGCACCGACCGGGCTGCCCGAGGCCCTGCAGCTGCTGCGCGACCGGGTCGCCGCCGTCCCGCTCGCGCTGGCGGTCCCCGGCCGGGACGACGCGCTGCGGGCCGCCCGGGGCGTCGTCGACCAGGTCGACGACTACCTGCTGCCCCGGCTGCTCGACCTGGACGCGCCGCTGCTCGCCGTCGTCGGCGGATCGACCGGCGCGGGCAAGTCCACGCTGGTCAACAGCGTGCTCGGGGCCACGGTCACCACGCCGGGTGTGCTCCGGCCGACGACCCGCGCTCCGGTGCTGGTGTGCGCGCCGGCCGACCGGGGGCAGTTCTCCGGCGACCGGGTGCTGCCCGGGCTGGCCCGCACCACCGGCGGGCAGGCCGGCCCCGGGGGGCTGCAGCTGGTGACCACCGATGCACTGCCGGCCGGGCTGGCGCTGGTCGACGCCCCGGACGTCGACTCGGTGGTCGAGGCCAACCGCGACCTGGCCGGGCAGCTGCTGGCCGCGGCCGACCTCTGGGTCTTCGTGACCACCGCAGCGCGCTACGCCGACGCCGTTCCCTGGGACCTGCTGCACACCGCGCAGGAACGCGGGACCGCGCTGGCCGTGGTGCTCGACCGGGTGCCCCCGGAGGCGGTGCGCGAGGTCGCCGAGGACCTCGCCGGCATGCTGCAGCGCGCCGGGCTGTCCTCGGCCCGGCTGTTCGTGATCGAGGAGCGTCCGCTGGTGGACGGCTTCCTCCCGGAGGACCAGGTGGCGCCGCTGCGCGGCTGGCTGCACACGCTGGCTGCCGACCAGGAACAGCGCGCCGCCGTCGTCCGGCAGACGCTGGCCGGTGCCCTGCAGAGCCTGGACGACCGGGTCATCGCCATCGTGGCCGCGGTCGAGGACCAGCGCGCCGCGGCGGGCGCGCTGGAGACGGCCGCCGAGGGCGCCTACGCCGCCGCCCTGGCCGAGGTCGACGAGGGCGTGGCCAACGGCAGCCTGCTGCGCGGGGAGGTGCTGGCGCGCTGGCAGGAGTTCGTCGGCACCGGGGAGTGGATGCGCGGGCTGCAGGCGCAGGTCGGCCGGCTCCGGGACCGGGTGACCGCGGCCGTCACCGGCCGGGCGACGTCGGCCGACGACCTGCGCGGTGCCCTGGAGTCCGGCGTGGAGACGCTGCTGCGGTCCGAGGCCGACCGCGCCGCGGAGCGCACCGTCACCGCCTGGCGCGGGCTGCCCGGCGGGCTGGGGCTGCTCGACGGCCGCGAGGAGGAACTGGCCGGTGTCTCCCCGGCGTTCAGCGGCGCGGCAGCGGACGCCGTCCGCAACTGGCAGGGCACCGTGCTGGACCTGGTCCGCAGCCAGGGCGCGGACAAGCGGACCCGCGCCCGGTTCCTGTCCTGGGGGGTGAACGGGGCCGGGGCCGTGGTCATGGTCGCCGTGTTCGCCTCCACCGCCGGGCTGAGCGGCGCCGAGCTGGTCATCGCCGGCGGCACCACCGCGGTCGGGCAACGGCTGCTGGAGGCGGTCTTCGGCGACGCCGCCGTCCGCCAGCTGGCCACCGAGGCCCGCGCGGACCTGGGCCGCCGGGCCGCGGACCTGCTGGTCGGTGAGCAGGCGCGGTTCACCGGGCTGCTCGCGGCCGCCGCACCCACCGCCGGCAGCGCCGAGGAGCTGCGCGACGCCGTCCGGGCGCTCGCCACCGCCCGCGGAGCCCGTGCGTGAGGCGCACCGAGCTGCCGCTGACCGACCGGCTGGCCGCGCTGCGCGAGGCCGTCGAGGTGGCCGAGGAGCGGCTGGAGGTCCCGGAGGTCGGCCGTGCCCGCGCCCTGCTCGCCAAGGCCGGCGCCCGCGAGGCCCTCGGCGACGCCACCGTCGTCGCGCTCGCCGGGGCGACCGGCAGCGGCAAGTCCACGCTGTTCAACGCGCTGTCCGGCAGCGAGGTGAGCACCCCCGGTGTCCGCCGGCCGACGACCGGGGTGGCGCACGCCAGCGTCTGGGGCGAGCGCGGCTCTGGCACCGGCGGAGCCGACCGGCTGCTCGACTGGCTCCAGGTGCCGCGCCGGCACCGGGTGGCCGACGGGGACCCGGGGCTGGACGGGCTGGTGCTGCTCGACCTGCCCGACCACGATTCGATCCGGCTGGAGAACCGGCTGGAGGTCGACCGGCTGGTCGAGCTCGTCGACGTGCTGGTGTGGGTGCTGGACCCGCAGAAGTACGCCGACGCCGCGGTCCACGAGCGGTACCTCGCTCCGCTGGCCGGGCACGCGGGGGTGCTGGTCGTCGTCCTCAACCAGGTCGACCGGCTCGACGAGCCGGCGGCCCGCGCCTGCCTGGCCGACCTGCGCCGGCTGCTGGACGACGAGGGTCTGGCCGCGACCCCGGTGGTGGCCACCTCGGCCCGCACCGGCGCGGGGCTGGCCGAGCTGCACAAGGAGCTGGCGAAGCGGGTCGCGGCCCGGCGGGCGGCCACCGACCGGCTGACCGCCGACGCCCGCGGAGCGGCGGCGGCGCTGGCCGCGCACTGCGGCAGCGGCGACTCCGGGTCGCGCAGCCGGTCGCACCTGGCCGACGAGCGGGAAGGCCTGACCGAGGCCCTCGCCGACGCCGCCGGGGTGCCCGCGGTGGTGACCGCGGTGCAGCGGTCGGCCCGCCGTCGCGGCGCGGCGCACACCGGCTGGCCGCTGCTGCGGTGGGTCGGCAAGCTGCGGCCGGACCCGCTGGGCCGGCTGCACCTGGGGGACGAGCGGTCCCGCACGTCGCTGCCGCAGGCCGGTGTCGTGCAGCGGGCCGCGGTCAGCGCGGCGCTGCGGCGGGCGCGGGACGACGCCGGGGACGGGCTGCCGCAGGCCTGGCGGGACGACCTGCGCCGCACCACGGAGGTGTCCGAGGAGCGGCTCGCCGGCGAGCTGGACCGGGCCGTCGCCGGCACCGACCTCGGCCCGGAACGCACCCCCCTGTGGCAGCGGGCGGTGGGCGGCCTGCAGTGGCTGCTGCTGCTGGTCGCGCTGGCCGGGGCGCTGTGGCTGCTCGGGCTGGTGGCCCTGGGCTGGCTGCAGCTGGACGACGTCGTTCCGCTGCCCCGGGTGCAGGGGCTGCCGCTGCCCACCCTGCTGCTGGTGGGCGGGCTGCTGGCCGGGTTCCTGCTCGCGCTGGTCGCCCGGCCGCTGGTCGACCTCGGCGCCCGGCGGCGCGGCCGACAGGCGCGGCGCCGGCTCGGCGAACGGGTGGCCGAGGTCGCCGACGCGGAGGTGCTGGAGCCCCTCGCCGACGCGCGGGAGGACCATCGCCGGTTCTGTGCGGCGGTGACCCGCGCCGGCTCCTGAGCGGCCAGAGCGGAGTCGCTCGGTGACGGTCACCGGCACCGGGCGACTCCGGTGATCAGGCGACCGCCTCGGCTTCGGCCTTCGGGCAGCGGGCCGGCGCGGGGGATGAACGGGTGACCGCCGGCTTGCGGCGCAGCAGCAGCCCGGCGACCGCGCTGAGCGCCAGCACCATCACCACGCCGCCGTAGACCTCCGCGGTCCGGGCGAGGCCGAAGGAGGTCGCGGCGGTGCCGGCGGCGATGGCGGGCAGGCAGAACCCGAGGTAGCTGGCGGTGAACACCGCCGACAGCAGGCCGGCCCGCTCCCCGGGCGCCACACCCTCCGTCACGGTGGCCATGGCGCCGAGGAAGGCGGCGCCGAAGCCGAAGCCGGAGACGACCGCGGCGGCGAAGAACAGCCCCGTGCTGACGGTGGCCAGCGCGAGGATCGTGCCGGCGATGCCGACGACGAAGATCAGCCCGCCGGACACCATCGCCCGGGTCGGCGCGACGCCCCGCATGCCCAGCGACCCGACCAGGCCGGTGCCGTTCAGCGCGAGGATGAGCAGGCTGCCCACGAGGTGGTCGTCGACACCGAAGACGCTGGCGACCAGCGAGGGGCCGAGCGAGGCGTACAGCCCGCCCAGCGCCCAGGTGGCGAGCAGGCAGGGCAGCACGACGAGGAAGGCCGGGCGCTGCGACACCGGCACGTGCACCCGGGGGCGCAGCGAGCGCAGCGCCCCGGCCCGGCGCGGCGAGGACTCCGGCAGGAAGACCAGGATGGCGGCCGCGGCCAGCACGAACGCCGCGGCCAGCACGCCGAACACCCAGTCGGTCGGCCGGGCCACGTACTCCACCAGCAGGCCGGCGGCCACCGCCCCCGCGGACAACCCGAAACCGGGGGAGGCGCTGTTCACCAGCGGGCCCAGCGGCTTGTCCGGCCGCTGCAGGTCCAGCAGCGCCGCGCCCATCGCCCCGGTCAGCGCGCCGGTGGCCAGACCCTGCACCACCCGGGCGGCGACCAGCCAGCCCACTCCGTCGGCGGCCAGGAACAGCACCATCGCCGCCGCCTGGACCAGCAGTGCACCGGCCAGCACCGGCCGCCGGCCGACGTGGTCGGACAGCTCCCCGACGATCAGCAGGGCCAGCAGCAGCGCGAAGGCGTAGACGCCGAAGATCAGGGTGAGCACGCCGGAGGAGAACCCGAACCGCTCCTGGTAGACCCGGTACAGCGGCGAGGGGACGCCGGACGCGGCCAGCACCAGCACCAGGAGCAGGGCCACCGACCAGAAGCCGGCGGGCCGGGACAGACGCAGAGACGGCACGACCTCTGCCAAGGCGCGACTGCGCCCGGTGATTCCCGGCGACCACCCTGCCGGCGGCAGGCGGCCACCCTGCAGGTGCCCGCTCCGAGCCTGCGAGGAGTGGGGGGCAGGGTGGCCCTTCTTCAGCCGGGGTAGCGGCGGGAGGTGAACACCTGCCCGGACGGCGTCACCTGCGTCTGCGAGGAGCCGATCAGCACCAGGCAGCGCATGTCGACCGATGCCGGGTCGAACTCGCCGAGCGTCGTCACGGTGACCGACTCCGCCGGGCCGCCGACGTCCCGGCCGACCACCACCACGGTGTCGGCCTTCTTCAGCTCGAGCAGCACGTCGCGGGCCTCGGCCAGCTGGTGCGGCCGGGCCTTGGAGCGCGGGTTGTACAGCGCGATCACCAGGTCGGCGGCGGCCGCGTGCCGCAGCCGGTCCACCACGACGTCCCACGGCTTGAGGACGTCGGACAGGCTCAGCACGGCGAAGTCGTGCCCGAGCGGCGCGCCCACCCGGGAGGCCACCGCCTGCGCCGCGGTCAGTCCGGGCAGCACCCGGACGTCGACGCCGGCGAACTCCGGCTGCGCGGCCACCTCCAGCACCGCCGCGGCCATCGCGAACACGCCGGGGTCGCCGCTGGAGACCACGGCCACCCGCCGCCCGGACCGCGCCAGCCGCAGTGCCGCCGCGGCCCGCTCGGCCTCCACCCGGTTGTCGCTGGGGTACCGGGTCTGCCGCGGATTGGCCGGCACCCGGTCCAGGTAGGGGCCGTAGCCGACCAGGTCGTCGGCGCGGGCCAGGGCCTCGGCGGCCTCCGGCGTCGTCCAGCTGCGCCGGCCCGGCCCGAGGCCCACGACGACGACCTCACCGCGGCCGGTGACGTCGGGTTCCTCCGCGTGCTGCGGTGCAGCGCCGGTGAGCTGGGAGGGGAGCAGGGCGAGGGAGAAGTACGGCACGGTGTCCGGGTCGACCTCGGCCAGCGGCATCGTCCGCTGCTGGGCCGTCGTCGCCCGCTCCACGTAGACGGCCCGGTCGAGCACGCCGGCGGCGTCGAACGCATCCCGGACCTGCGGAAAGGTGCGCCCCAGCTTCAGCACCGCGGCGGAGTCGGTGGTGGCCAGCCACTCGGCGAGCTCGTCGCTGCCGAGGGTGCCGGGGAGCACGGTCAGCACCTCGTCGCGTTCCACCAGCGGCCGGCCGAGCACGGCCGCGGCGCCGCTGACGCTGGTCACCCCGGGCACGACCTCCGTCGGGTACCGGTGCGCCAGCCGCTTGTGCATGTGCATGTAGGAGCCGTAGAAGAACGGGTCGCCCTCGGCCAGCACCACGACGTCCCGGCCGGCGTCCAGGTGCGCGGCCAGCCGCGCCGCGGCGGCCTCGTAGAACTCGTCGATCGCGCCCTGGTAGCCGCCGGGGTGGTCGGTCGTCCCGGTGGTGACCGGGTAGACCAGCAGCTCCTCCACCTGCCCGGCGCGCAGGTACGGCGCGGCGAGTGCCCGGGCCACCGACCGGCCGTGCTGGGCGGCGTGGAAGGCGACGACGTCGGCCGCGCCGATCAGCCGGGCGGCCTTGACGGTGACCAGCTCCGGATCGCCGGGGCCCAGCCCCACGCCGTACAGCCGCCCGGGGCCATTGTCGCGATTTTGGCCCGTCATTCGGCTTCGCTCGCGATCGCGTTCACCGCGGCGGCGGTGATCGCGCTGCCCCCACGCCGGCCCCGGACGACCAGGAACTCCAGGTCCGAGACCGCCAGGGCGTCCTTTGACTCCACCGCTCCGACGAAGCCGACCGGGATGCCCAGGACCGCGGCCGGGCGGGGTGCGCCGGCGGCGACCATCTCCAGCAGGTGGAACAGCGCGGTGGGCGCGTTGCCGATGGCCACCACCGCGCCGTCGAGCCGGTCACCCCACAGCTCCAGCGCCGCGGCGGTGCGGGTGGTGCCCAGCCGCGCGGCCAGCCCCGGGGTGCGCGGGTCGTTGAGCGTGCAGACAACGTCGTTGTCCTTGGGCAGCCGCCGGCGGGTCACGCCGGCGGCGACCATCTGCGCGTCGCAGAGCACCGGGGCGCCGGCGTGCAGCGCCTCGCGGGCCCGCTCGACGACTGAAGGGGAGAACGCCACGTCATCCACCAGGTCGACCTGCCCGCAGGCGTGGATCATCCGCACCGCCACCTGCGCGACGTCGGGCGGCAGCCCGGACAGGTCCGCCTCGGCGCGGATCGTGGCGAAGGACTGCCGGTAGATCGCGGCGCCGTCGTGCTCGTAGGAGTGCATCAGACCTCGGCTCGGTATCCGGTGGGGGTGGCGACGACGTCCACGACGTCCCCCTGCGGGCGGCCGCAGCGACGCTCGCAGCCCACCCAGTGCTGGCGTGCCCCGCCGGCCGGGAGGGTGCCCGCGGTCACCGCCGCCGCGGCGTCGGCGCGGACGTCGGCCAGCGACTTCGCACAGCCGGGCCGGCCGGCGCAGGCGGTCACCCGACGCCAGGGGCTGCCGGGGTCCACGACCAGACCGGCGCGCACCATCGCGGGGGCCGCCCCGGCATCGGGCTGGTCGGGGACGACGACCGTGCGCCAGGGCGTGACCTCGACCTCCTCCGCCGCCGCGGCGAGCAGTTCGGCCTGCGCGGCGGACAGCACGCCGAGCGGCACCAGCACGGCCAGCGCCGTCCGCCCGTCCAGCTGCGGCAGCGCACCGACCGGCCCGATCAGCGGCGCGGCCGGGACCGGCAGGCGGGGGCCAAAGTCGCGACATTGGCCCCCGGGAAGGCGGGCGGCGACACGGGCCGGGCCGTCGGGCAGCTCGGCCCGGCGCCAGGCGGTGGAGCGCTGGGCGGTCCGCTCGGCCAGAAAGGCGCGGCAGGCGGCCAGCGCGAGCGCGACTGCGCCATCCGCGGGGGTGCGCAGCCCGGAGTCGTCGCCGCCCAGCAGCAAGGCCACCGTGGTGGGGGAGAGGGCGACCAGGCCGACGTCCCCGCCGAGCCCGGACACGTCGCCGCGTCCGTCGTCCAGGGTGGCCAGGAAGCGGCCGGGCAGGCCGGCGAGCGTGGGCTCGGCGCACAGCCCGGCGTCCAGCGCGGCCACCCACGGCCGGACGTCGAGGTGCCCGCCGGCGGTCCGCCCCGACAGGCCGCTGGCCACCAGGTTGCGGACCCGTTCGTGCGTCGCGCTGGGCAGCAGTCCCACCGCGGCGAGCCGCTCGCCGAGCTCACCCTCCGCGCCGGCCGGCAGCCCGCGCAGCTGGACGTTGCCGCGGCTGGTCAGCTCCAGCGAGCCGTTGCCCAGCTCCCGTGCCGCGGTGGCCAGCGCCGCCAGCTGCCCGGCGCGCAGCGCGCCACCGGGCAGCCGGACCCGGGCCAGCCCACCGTCGGCCGCGGCGTGCGTCTGCAGCGCTCCCGGGCAGGCGTCCTCCCGCGTCCGGATCGGGGCGGGGGACGTCGCGGTGCGGGTCGTCGGGGTGGGGGACGTCGCGGTGCGGGTCGTCGCGGTGCGGGTCATGGCATCCGCGAGGCTACTTCCTGCGCTGCCGCCCGCCTTCGGGCCGCCGCACCCGGGTCATCTCCGCGGCGCGGGCCAGCACCTGGTGACCGCCGGCGGGGTGTGCCTGCGGCCTGACCGCGGGCTCCGGGGGCTGCTCCGGGCCGAACTCCATCCACACCCGGCGCCGGTCCCCGCGGGTGTGCACCCGGGCCATGGCCTGCACCCGGCGCCGCTGGTCCTCGGTGCCGGCGTGGTTGCTGACCGCGATCTCCGCCTCCCGCATGGCGGCCTCCGCGGCGAACTCCTCCGGCGTGGAGGGATAGGACTCCGGCGGCTCCTCGTCGGCATGCGGGTGGGCGTAGGGGCTGTCGGAGGGCAGGCTGCCGCTGAACCGGCCGTAGGCGCCCAGCGTCAGCAGCACCAGCCCGACGATGATCGAGAAGATGACGTTGCTCATCTCGAAGGCGAGGACGTTGAAGCTGGTCCGCAGCACCGCCAGGTTCACCAGCGCCGAGAGCAGGAACAGCGACCCGACGACGATCATCACGGTCGAGGCGACCCGTGGACCGCGCAGATCGGCTCCGATGAGCACGGCGGCGAAGATCACCGACAGGGTGGACAGCAGGCCGTTGGAGGACAGGCCCAGGATCTGCTGCCCGTCGGTGGAGAAGAAGTTGAGGCCGCCGGCGAAGCCGAGCACACCGAACACCATCAGGAAGACGCCCACCACGAGGGCGCCGGCCCGCTGCACCATGAACACCGGACTGCGAGGATCCGGTTCGCCGCCGTCGGACGACGTGCGTTCTCCGGGTGGCGCCTCGGGGCTGGCTGCGCCGGTGGGGGCGTGGTCAGCCGTGCTGTCGTGGTGGCGGAAATGGCTTCGCAGGCTCATGGCGCGCTCCCTAGGACAGGCCTTCAGCATAGGCCCGTTCCGGGATGCTCCGGAGCCGCACCGCCCGGGTCAGCCCGCCTGCGGGCGGTCGAACTGCATCCAGACCTGCCGCCGGTCCGCCCGGGTGCGCACCCGCGCCATCGCCGCCACCCGGCGCGCCTGGTCCGGCGTCGCGCGGTGCTCGGCGACGGCCAGTTCCGCCGCCCGCATGTCCCGCTCGGCGGCCCGCTCGGCCGGGGTGGCGGCGTACTGCTCGGGCTCGGGGCCCAGGTCCGCGTCGTCCGGGCTCATCGCGGTGGTCCGGTAGGGGCTGTCCGGGGGGAGGTTGCCGCTGACCCGCCCGTAGGCGCCGAGCACCAGGAGCAGCAACCCGGCGCAGAGGGAGAACACCACGTTGCTCATGGAGAACGCCAGGATGTTCGCGCTCGTCCCCAGCACCGCCAGGTTGGCGAACGCGGACAGCAGGAACAGCACCCCGAGCACGAGCATCACCGTGGACACGGTGCGCGCGCCCCTGATCGCCGCGGCGACGAGGATCGCCGCGGTCACCACCGAGACGGTGGACAGCAGGCCGTTGGAGGACAACCCGGCGATCCGGCCGCCCTCGGTGGAGAAGTAGGCCAGGCCGTCGAGGAAGCCCAGCAGACCGAAGCCCAGCAGCACGGCGGCGACGACGACGGCGCCGATCCGCTGGACGGCGACGACGCGGGCGCCGGCGCCGCTGGTCCCCCGGCCGGAGGCGAGCGCACCGCCGGAGGCCCATCCACCGCCGGGGGCCGGTGGACCGCTGGAGGCCGGTGCACCGCGGAAGGCGGGGGTGCCGGTGGCGGCACGCGGGAATGCGGGCGGGTGGCCGTCCGGGGAGGACGCCGGGGTGGCGGCAGCGGTGCGGCGCGGGCGGAGGGACGGGCGGAGGGACAGGGCCATGTCGTACTCCCGGAACTGGAACTGCGCGGACGCTGGGATGGTCACTCGCTGGGCCACACTCGGTGGCACGACACCTGTTCCGCTTCGCCCGCCCGGACGGATGCACGGCGGGCCGGGGTTCGCGGTCGACGTCCCGGGGAAGGGGTCCGGCGCGCGGGACGTTCCGGCTGAGGAGAGGAGCAGGAATGACCCAGCCGCACGAGATCGACCTGCATTCGGAGTACCTGCGCGCCGACCTGTACTTCTCGATGGGGCAGCCCGCCGAGGCCGCCCGCGTCCTCGAGCCGGTCGTCGCCGCGGAGCCGGCGAACACCGCGGCGCTCGAGCTGCTGGCGCGCAGCTTCTTCGGCTCGGCCCAGCTGCGCCGCGCCGAGGAGGCGCTCACCCGGCTCGTCGAGCTGGCCCCGGCGAACGGGTGGGCGCGGCGCGCGCTGGCCCGCACGCTGGAGCGGCAGAGCCGGGCAGCGGACGCCGTCGTCCACCACCGGGTCGCCGACGCGCTCGGCGCGGACTGAAAGAGGACCCTCCTGCCCCCCGCCACTCGCAGGCTCGCGGCGGGCCCCTGCAGGAGGGCCTGACCCTGCCCCCCACCACTCGCAGGCTCGCGGCGGGCCCCTGCAGGAGGGCCTGGCCTAGACGATGATCGACATGATCAGGACGCCGATCAGGCCGACCACCGAGATGATCGTCTCCATCACCGACCAGCTCTTGATGGTCTCGCCGACGGTCATCCCGAAGTACTCCTTGACCAGCCAGAACCCCGCGTCGTTCACGTGCGAGAAGAACAGTGAGCCCGCGCCGACGGCCAGCGCCAGCAGCGCCGTCGTGGGCTTGTCCAGATCGGCGGCCAGCGGAGCGACGATGCCGGCCGCGGTGATCGTGGCGACCGTCGCCGAGCCGGTGGCCAGCCGGATCCCCACGGCCACCAGCCAGCCCAGCACCAGCGGGGAGAAGTCGGCGCCCTCGGCGGCATCGGCGATCAGGCCACTGATCCCGGAGTCCACGAGGAGCTGCTTGAAACCGCCGCCGGCCGCGACGATCAGCAGGATCCCGGCGATGGCCGGCAGCGAACCGCCCAGGGTGTCGGAGATCTTCTGCCGGCCGAAGCCGACCGCCGTGCCGAGGGTGAACATCGCGACGATGACGCCGACCAGCAGGGCGATGACCGGCGTGCCGACGATGTCGCAGATCGAGCGCAGCGTGGTCCCCTCGTCCAGGGTCAGCTCACCGATCGCGCCCAGCAGCATCAGCACCACGGGCAGCAGGACGGTGGCGACGGTGGCGCCGAAACCGGGCTGGCGGCGGGGGCCGTCGTCCCGGGCCGGGTCGCCGACGTTGCCGAGGTCGCGCTCGTCGGCGTCGGTGGTGCCGGCTCCCGTCGACCCGGCACCGGTGGTGCCGGACTCCCGGCTGCCGGTGGCGGCGCCGACCAGCGCCAGGGGGGTCGCCACGTTCAGCCGCGGACTGATCAGGCTGCCGAACACCGGCCCGGCGAGGATGACGCAGGGGATCGCCAGGATGAGGCCGAAGAGCAGGACCAGGCCCAGGCTCGCCTTCAGGCTGCTGATGGCGACCAGCGGACCGGGGTGCGGCGGGATGAATCCGTGCAGCACCGACAGCCCGGCGAGGGCCGGGATGCCGACCCGGAGCAACGGCTGACTGCTGCGGTGGGCCACCAGCAGCACGATCGGGACCAGCAGGACGACGCCGATCTCGAAGAACAGCGGGATCCCGATCAGCGCCGCCACCCCACCCATCGCCCAGGGCAGCGCCCGGACGCTGACCCGGTCGACGATCCGGGTGACCACCTCGTCGGCGCCGCCGGAGACGGTCAGCAGGCCGCCGATCATCGCGCCCAGGGCGATGAGCAGGCCGACGCTGCCGACGGTCGACCCCACCCCGGCGGTGAAGCTGGTGACGATGTCCTTGACGCCCACGCCGGCGATCACGCCGAGCACAGCGGATCCCAGGATCAGCGCCAGGAACGGGTGCACCTTCAGCACGGTGATCAGCACGACCACCACGGCGATGCCGATGAGTGCGGCAGCGATCAGCAGTGGTGAGCTGCTGGTGTGGTCGACCTCGGCGGCCAGGATGCTCATCGGAGGTCCTCGGCGGACGGTGTGGCGTTCATGATCGACAGTTTCGACCCGCTGCTCTTGGTAGGCAACAAGTGAGCCGGCCGCCATCGCGGCTGTGCAGGAGGCCGGTCGACCACGCGGACGGCGGTCCCCGAGCCCGTCGCCGCGCAGCGAGCCGGGACACCCGCCCGGTAGCGTCGCGGCCAGCACGGCAGCACAGGGAAGCCGGTGGGAGACCGGCGCGGTCCCGCCACTGTGACCCCGGGCGACCGGGGGAGCCGGACACCTCCGCTGCCGTGTCCGACGACCCGGGGCGCGGACCCCGAGGGAGGCCCTGCCTTGAGCACACGCACCTTCACCCTGCTGTCGACCTCGGACACCGACCTGCTGTCGGCGCGGTCCAGCGCCGGGCACTGGCGGCTGGGGAACCCGGCCCGGCTCGGCGCCGAGGGGATGGTCCGGCTCGCCGGCGGCAGCGACCTGGTCGTCGTCCGGATCCTGGGCGTGCGGCGGCAGTACGAGGAGATGCTGGCCCCGCTGCTCGCCGGGCCGGCTCCGGTCGTCGTCCTCGGTGGGGAGCAGGTGCCGGACGCCGAGCTGATGGAGCTGTCGACCGTGCCGATGGGCGTGGCCGCCGAGGCGCACGGCTACCTGGCGCAGGGCGGCCCGGCCAACCTCGCCCAGCTGCACCGCTTCCTCGGCGACACCGTGCTCCTGGACGGCGAGGGGTTCGAGCCGCCGTCGGTGGCGCCGGAGTGGGGGCTGCTGGAGCGGGATTCCACTGCGACCGGCCCGACCGTCGCCGTCCTCTACTACCGGGCGCACCAGCTGTCCGGGAACACCGCCTTCGTCGAGGCCCTGTGCCGGGCCATCGAGGACGCCGGCGGTCGCGCGCTGCCGGTGTTCACCGCGTCGCTGCGCACGGTCGAGCCGGGCCTGGTCGACGTGCTGCGCACCGCGGACGCGCTGGTGGTGACCGTGCTGGCAGCCGGCGGTTCGCGGCCCGCCACGGCACAGGCAGGCGGGGACGACGGCGCCTGGGACGTCGGCGAGCTGGCGGAACTCGACGTCCCGGTCGTGCAGGGACTCTGCCTGACCAGCTCGCGGGCCGACTGGGCCGCCAGCGACGACGGGCTCTCCCCGCTCGACGTCGGCAACCAGGTCGCCATCCCGGAGTTCGACGGCCGGCTGATCAGCGTGCCGTTCTCCTTCAAGGAGACCGACGCCGACGGGCTGACCTCCTACGTCGCCGACCCCGAGCGGTCCGCCCGGGTGGCCGGGACGGCGGTCGCGCACGCCCGGCTCGGGCACACCCCGCCGGCCGAACGCCGGATCGTGGTGATGCTGAGCGCGTACCCCACCAAGCACGCGCGGATCGGCAACGCCGTCGGCCTGGACACCCCCGCCTCGGTCGTCCGGCTGCTGGCCGCGATGGCCGGTGCGGGCTACGACGTCGGCCCGTTCGACGGTCCCGGCGCGCTGCCCGGCGTCGCCGACCTGGACGGCGATGCGCTGATCCACGCGCTGATCGCCGCCGGCGGGCAGGACGCCGACTGGCTCACCGCCGAGCAGCTGGCCGGCAACCCCGTGCGCATCCCCGCAGCCGACTACCGCGCCCACTTCGCGACGCTGCCCGACGAACTGCGGGCGGCGGTGGAGCAGCACTGGGGCCCGCCGCCGGGAAAGCTCTTCGTCGACGAGTCGACAAACGGACAGGGCGACATCGTGTTCGCCGCACTGCGGGCGGGCAACGTCGTGGTGATGGTCCAGCCGCCCCGCGGCTTCGGGGAGAACCCGATCGCGATCTACCACGACCCGGACCTGCCGCCGTCCCACCACTACCTGGCCGCGTACTGGTGGCTGCGCTCGCAGCGGTCGGCCGGCGGTTTCGGGGCGCACGCGATGGTGCACGTCGGCAAGCACGGCAACCTCGAGTGGCTGCCGGGCAAGACGGTCGGCATGTCCGCGGCCTGCGGGCCGGACGCCGCGCTCGGCGACCTGCCGCTGATCTACCCGTTCCTGGTCAACGACCCCGGCGAGGGCACCCAGGCCAAGCGCCGCGCGCACGCCACGCTGGTCGACCATCTGGTGCCGCCGATGGCGCGCGCGGACTCCTACGGCGACATCGCCCGGCTGGAGCAGCTGCTGGACGAGCACGCCAGCATCGCGGCGATGGACCCGGCGAAGCTGCCCGCCGTCCGCCAGCAGATCTGGACGCTGATCCAGGCGGCCAGGCTGGACCACGACCTGGGGCTCGACGAGCGGCCCGGCGACGACCACTTCGACGAGCTGGTCCTGCACGTCGACGGCTGGCTGTGCGAGATCAAGGACTCCCAGATCCGGGACGGGCTGCACGTGCTCGGCGCGCCGCCCACCGGGGCCAACCGGGTGGACCTGGTGCTGGCGATGCTCCGCGCCCGGCAGATCTGGGGCGGTGCGGTCGCGCTTCCGGGCCTGCGGGAGGCGCTCGGGCTCGCCGAGGACGCCGGCCTGGCGGCGACCGATGCGGTCGAGGAGCAGGCGGCGGCGCTGGTGGCCGGCATGGAGGAACGCGGCTGGGCAGAGACGGCCATCCCTGCCGTCGTGCGCGAGGTGCTGGGCGAGGACTCCCCGGCCGTCGCGGACGTGCTGCGGTTCGCCGTGGCGGAGGTCGTGCCCCGGCTGGAGCGCACCACCGACGAGCTGGACATGACCCTGCACGCCCTGGACGGCGGCTACGTGCCGGCCGGGCCGTCGGGGTCGCCGCTGCGCGGGCTGGTCAACGTGCTGCCGACCGGGCGGAACTTCTACTCCGTGGACCCGCGGGCCATCCCGTCGCGGCTGGCCTGGGAGACCGGCTCGGCGATGGCCGAGTCGCTGGTCGAGCGGTACCGCGGTGACCACGCCGGGGAGTTCCCCCGGTCGGTCGGGCTGTCGGTGTGGGGCACGTCGGCGATGCGGACGGCCGGCGACGACATCGCCGAGGTGCTGGCGCTGCTCGGCGTCCGGCCGGTCTGGGACGACGCCTCGCGGCGGGTCACCGGGCTGGAGCCGATCCCGGCCGACGAGCTGGGCCGGCCGCGGATCGACGTGACGGTGCGGATCAGCGGCTTCTTCCGGGACGCCTTTCCGCACGTGGTGACCATGCTGGACGACGCGGTGACGCTGGTCGCCTCGTTGGAGGAACCCGCCGACGCCAACTTCGTGCGTGCCCACGTCGACGCCGACCTCGCGACCCACGGCGACCGGAGGCGGGCCACCACCCGGGTGTTCGGCTCCAAGCCCGGCGCCTACGGAGCCGGATTGCTGTCGCTGATCGACTCCCGGAACTGGCGGGGGGACGCCGACCTGGCCGAGGTCTACGCGGTCTGGGGCGGCTACGCCTACGGCCGGGGGCTGGACGGCGTCGACGCCCGGCCGGACATGGAGACCGCTTACAAGCGGATCGCGGTCGCGGCGAAGAACGTCGACACCCGCGAGCACGACATCGCCGACTCCGACGACTACTTCCAGTACCACGGCGGGATGGTCGCCACGGTGCGGGCGCTGACCGGCTCCGCGCCGGAGGCCTACATCGGCGACTCGACCCGGCCGGAGTCGGTGCGGACCCGGTCGCTGGTCGAGGAGACCTCCCGGGTGTTCCGCGCCCGGGTGGTCAACCCCAAGTGGCTGGCCGCGATGCGCCGGCACGGCTACAAGGGCGCCTTCGAGCTGGCGGCGACGGTGGACTACCTGTTCGGCTACGACGCCACCACCGGGGTGGTCGCCGACTGGATGTACGAGAAGCTCGCCCGGACCTACGTGCTGGACCCGGAGAACCGGGCCTTCCTGGAGAAGTCCAACCCCTGGGCGCTGCACGGCATCGCGGAGCGGCTGCTGGAGGCGGTCGAGCGGAAGATGTGGGCCGCGCCGGACCCCGCGGTGCTCGCCGACCTGCAGCAGGCATACCTCGACACCGAAGGCGACCTGGAGGGCGGGGAAACCCCCGCGCAGACCGGATCCCGCTGACGCCTCCCGGGGGCCAAAGTCGCGACTTTGGCCCCCGGGGCGCGATGAGTTTGTCGGTGCCCGGCGGTCTACTGCTGCATGACCACCACACTGCTGGCGATCGGCACCCGCAAGGGGCTCTGGCTGGCGACGAGTGACGACCGGCGCGCCTGGTCCCTGTCGCGGCCGCACTTCCTGATGTCGGAGGTGCCGAGCATCGGCATCGACACCCGGGGCGGCCGCACCCGGCTGATGACCGGGATACGGTCCGAGCACTGGGGGCCGACGGTCTTCCACTCCGACGACCTCGGCGCGAGCTGGACCGAACCGGAGAACGGCGCGATCCGGTTCCCCGCCGACACCGGCGCCGCGGTGGAGCGCATCTGGCAGCTGCAGCCCGACGCCGCCGACCGGCCCGGCGTGGTCTGGGCCGGCTGCGAACCGATCTCGGTCTGGCGGTCCACCGACGGTGGCGAGCACTTCGAGCTGTGCCGCGGGTTGTGGGACCACCCGCACCGGTCGGAGTGGGGGGCCGGCGCCGGCGGTTCCGCCGCGCACAGCGTCGTCCCGGGGCCCGACGCGACCGTGCACGTCGCGATGAGCACCGGCGGGGTCTACCGCAGCCGGGACGGCGCTGCATCCTGGATCCCGCGCAACGCCGGGATCTCCGCCTACTTCATGCCCGATCCGGCCCCGGAGTTCGGCCAGTGCGTGCACAAGATCGCCCGGGACGCCGTCGTCCCCACCCGGCTGTACGCGCAGAACCACCACGGCGTCTACCGCAGCGAGGACGACGGCGACACCTGGACCTCGATCGCCGACGGGCTGCCGTCGGACTTCGGGTTCGTGATGCTGGCCCATCCGCACCGGGCCGGCACGGTCTGGGTGGTGCCGCTGAAGGCCGACGGGGAGCGGATCCCGCCCGGCGGCCGGCTGGCGGTGCACCGCAGCGACGACGCCGGCTCGACCTGGCGAGAGTCCACCGCGGGGCTGCCCGCGCGCGACTTCAACTCGGTGCTGCGGGACGCCGCCGCCGTCGACACCGCCGACCCGGTCGGGGTCTACCTGGGCACCCGCGGCGGCGACGTCTACGCCAGCGCCGACGAGGGGGAGACCTTCACCCAGGTCGCCGACCACCTGCCCGACGTGCTGTGCGTCCGGGCCGCGGTCGTGGGGTGAGCGAGGTGGTGGACGCGGTCACCGTGCTGGTTCCCCGGTTGCTCGCCGAGTGCACCGGTGGCCGCCGCGAGCTGTCGGTGGAGCTGCCCGCCGAGGGCACGGTCGGCGCGGTGCTCGACGCCATTGCCGCCGAGCACCCGGTGTTCGACCGGCGGGTGCGCGACGAGACCGGTGCCCTGCGCCGGCACGTCAACGTCTACGTCGACGGGGAGGACGTCCGGCGCGCCGGCGACCTCTCGACCCGGGTACCGGCCGGCGCGGAGGTGATGGTCATCCAGTCGGTGGCCGGTGGCTGAGAGCCACGCCACGCGGTGCCGCCGGAGCACGGCGGCGGGCCGCCGGTGTGGCCCGGACGGCGGCCGGGCAGCGCTGCTGGATGAGCATCCTGAGCAAGTTGATGGGCACGGCGCAGAACACGGCGGGTTCCCGTGGGTCCCGGAGCACCCGCGGGCGGGCAGCCGGCCGCGCGGCTCCGGTGCGGGGCGGACGCGGGCTGGGACGTTCCGGCCGCGTCGCGTCGGGCACCCG
>JAICZD010000071.1 GCA_025933855.1 Modestobacter sp.
CCCGCCGGCGCCGAGTCGCAGCGGGTCGCCGCACACAGCGGTGACTTCGCCGCCGCGGAGCCCTTTCCGGCGGTCGTGGTCGCCGCGTCCGACGCCCCGCTGACACCTGGCCAGCTGGCGGACTTCACCCGCTTCGCCGAGGGCATCGGCGACCTCCCGGTGCCGGTGGCCGGTGCACCGGACCGGACGGTGGGGGAGTTCCTGGTACCGGGGCCGGTCGTCGTCGTCCCCGCACCGGACGGGCGGGCCGCGCTGGCCCTGGTCAACTTCGACAGCGCGCAGCTGGGCAGCACACTGCCGGACGGCGAGGCCCCGATCAAGGTGGCCGTCGACTCGATCCGCGCGCGGGAGGGCGGCGTGGGCGGGGACGGGGTGACCGTCTCCACCGCCGGCCCGGCGGCGACCATCGCCGACCTGGTGACGGCCTTCGGCGGTATCGACGGCACGCTGCTGCTGGTGGCCGGGCTGGCCGTGCTGATCATCCTGCTGGTGGTGTACCGCAGCCCGGTGCTGCCGTTCTTCGTGCTGCTCACCGCCGGGTTCGCGCTGGCCACGGCGAGCGGGGTGGTGTACCTGCTGGCCGACGCGGACCTGGTGACCCTCGACGGCCAGGGCCAGGGCATCCTGTCGATCCTGGTGGTCGGCGCGGCCACCGACTACGCGCTGCTGCTGGTCGCCCGGTACCGGGAGGAGCTGCGCCGGCACGACGACCGCTTCGAGGCGATGTGGCTGGCCTGGCGCCGCACCCTGGAACCGGTCGCCGCGTCCGCGGCCACCGTCGTCCTCGGCGTGCTGTGCCTGCTGCTGGCCGACATCGGGCCCACCCGCGGCCTGGGGCCGGTGGCCGCGGTCGGGATCGCCTGCTCGCTGCTGGCCGCGCTCACCTTCCTGCCGGCGCTGCTGGTGCTGCCCGGGCGGGCGCGTCCCGGTGAGCACGGCCGCTGGATCTTCTGGCCGGCCCGGCCGCACGTCGGCTCGCCGGGACCGGAGGCCCGCGGCGCCTGGGCCCGCGTCGCCGGCCTGGTCGGCCGCCGTCCCGCCGCCGTGGCGGCCGGCAGCGCCCTGGTCCTGCTCGCGCTCGCCGCATTCGCCCCCACCCTGCCGGCGTCGGGGGTGACCCAGGCCGACACGTTCCTGGACCGGGTGGAGTCCGTCACCGGCGCGGAGACCCTCGCGCGGCACTTCCCGGCCGGATCGGGGTCGCCCACGCTGGTCGTCGGCCCCGCCGACAAGGTCGCGGAACTGATCCGCGCGGTGCAGGACACCGACGGGGTGTCCCTGGTCGTCCCGACCGCCGGGCCCGGGCAGCCGCCGGGGGATCCGCTGGTGGCCGACGGCCGCGTGCAGCTGCAGGTCACCCTGGCCGACCCGGCGGACTCCCCGGCGGCCGAGGACGTCGTCACCGACCTGCGGTCCCGGCTGGACGCGGTGAGCCCGGACGCCCTGGTGGGCGGGAGCACCGCGCTGAACCTGGACGTGCGCGACTACGCCACCGGCGACCGCGACCGGATCATCCCCGTGGTGCTGCTGGTGATCTTCGTGGTGCTCGCCCTGCTGCTGCGCTCGCTCGTCGCCCCGGTGCTGCTGATCCTGGCCAACGTGCTGTCCTTCGGCGCCACGCTGGGCGCAGCGGCGCTGGTGTTCGACCACGTCTTCGACTTCCCGGGCGGTGATCCCAGCGTTCCGCTGTACGCCTTCGTCTTCCTCGTCGCCCTCGGCATCGACTACTCCATCTTCCTGATGACCCGGGTCCGGGAGGAGTCGCTGCACCGCGGGACCCGCCCCGGGGTGCTCGTCGGGCTGGCGGTCACCGGCGGCGTGATCACCAGCGCGGGCGTGGTGCTGGCGGCGACCTTTGCCGCACTGGCCGTGCTGCCGATCCTGTTCCTGGTGCAGATCGCCTTCCTGGTGGCCTTCGGCGTGCTGCTGGACACCCTGGTGGTGCGCTCGCTGCTCGTTCCCGCGCTCGTGTACCTCCTCGGCCGGCGGACCTGGTGGCCGCACCCCCTGTCGCGGGAGCAGCCGGACCGGGCCGGCCGGCCGGCGGCGCACCGCGCGCCGCAGCCGGACCCGGTGGGCTGACCGGAATAGTCCGATACCCGCGGCACTTTGGAGGTGCCGTCCGGGACGCGGGCGAGGACGATTTCTGCCACCGACCTCTCCCGGGAGCGACTCATGGCTGAAGGCAGCACGTCCGCAGCGGGGACGCCGGGGGCCGGCGGCCCGACGGCCGGTGTCACCGCCGCCGCGAAGTCCCACGACCGCACGCACTGGCTCTACCTGTCGGTGATCGGCGCCGTCGCGCTGGGCATCCTGGTCGGGTTCCTCTTCCCCGACTTCGCCGTCGGCCTGAAGTGGCTCGGCGACGCCTTCGTCGGGGCGATCAAGATGCTCATCGCCCCGGTCATCTTCTGCACCATCGTGCTGGGCATCGGCTCCATCCGGGCGGCGGCCCAGGTCGGCAAGGTCGGCGGGCTGGCGCTCGGCTACTTCATCCTGATGTCGACGTTCGCCTTGGCCATCGGCCTGGTGATCGGCAACCTGCTGCACCCCGGCGAGGGGCTTCAGCTGTCGGAGGAGCTGCGCCAGCGCGGCGCCGAACTGGCCTCCTCGGGGGAGGGGGAGGGCGGCACCACCGGGTTCCTGCTCAGCCTCATCCCGACCACGCTCTTCTCCGCGCTCACCGAGGGCTCGGTGCTGCAGGCCCTGCTGATCGCACTGCTCACCGGCTTCGCCATCCAGTCCATGGGCAAGGCGGGGCTACCGGTGCTGCGCGGCATCGGGCACCTGCAGAAGCTGGTCTTCCGCATCCTGTCCATGGTCATGTGGGTGGCCCCGATCGGTGCCTTCGGTGCCATCGCCGCGGTGGTCGGCGCCACCGGGGTCGATGCCCTGAAGAGCCTGGCGGTCCTGATGCTGGGCTTCTACGCGACCTGCCTGATCTTCGTGATCGGCGTCCTCGGCACGATCCTGCGGGTCTCCTCCAAGGTCAGCGTCTTCAAGCTGTTCCGGTATCTGGCCCGCGAGTTCCTGCTGATCGTGTCCACCTCGTCGTCGGAGACGGCGCTGCCGCGGCTGATCGCGAAGATGGAGCACGCCGGGGTCTCGCAGTCGGTGGCCGGCATCGTCGTGCCCACCGGTTACTCCTTCAACCTCGACGGCACCGCCATCTACCTGACGATGGCCTCGCTCTACATCGCCCAGGCACTGGGTGACCCGCTGTCCATCGGCGAGCAGATCGGGCTGCTGGTGTTCATGATCATCGCCTCCAAGGGCGCCGCCGGCGTCACCGGTGCCGGGCTGGCGACGCTGGCCGGCGGTCTGTCCTCGCACCGCCCGGAGCTGCTGGACGGCGTCGGCCTGATCGTGGGCATCGACCGGTTCATGTCCGAGGCGCGCGCGGTGACCAACTTCTCCGGCAACGCCATCGCCACGGTGCTCATCGCCACCTGGACCAACCAGCTGGACCGCGAGCAGCTGGACGCGGTGCTCGCCGGCCGGCGGCCGTTCGACGAGGCGACGATGCTCGACGACGACGGCCACGGCGGCGGTTCCAGCGACGACGCCGAGGTGCCCGCCACGGCGACCAACGCCGGTCCGGGCCAGCGGGACGCCCGGGAGGCCGACGCGGAGCTGGCGCGGCGATCGGCGCACTGACCTTCCTCAGGCCGCGGCGGCCGCCCGGACGGCCGCCGCGATCGCGGCCACGCCCTGGTCGGTCCACAGGATCGAGTAGTGGTCGGTGTCCGGGACCTCGCGGGCGGTGACCCCTCCGCCGGCCACCCCGGCTCGCTCCAGCCCCATGCCGGCCAGCCGGACCTCGTCGTAGAAGCCCGGCGGGTCACCGAGCATGCCGCGAGGGGCCCACAGCAGGGTGGTCGGCACGGCGAAGTCGGTGGTCGCCTCCGCCAGCAGCGCGTTGTCCAGGCCGTCGGCGCCGTCGGCCCGCACGGCCTCGGGGACGACGGCGCTGCGCAGCTCCGGCGGGCTGCCGGTCAGGTCGCGGGCCAGGTACGCGGCGACGGCGGGGTGGTCGACCCACGGCCCGACCGCGGGGTGCTGGGCCCAGAACGCCCGGACCGACGCCAGGTCGGGAAAGGTGCGGCCCAGCCGGTCCAGGGTGGGGCCGAGGACGGCGGCCAGCGTGGCGTCGAGGTCGGCGGCCGGGGGCACCGCGAGCGGCAGCCCGCCGTCCACCAGCACCAGCCCGTGCACCAGCTCGCGCGCCTGCCCGTTGACGGCCAGCGCCGCGACGAAGCCGCCCATCGAGTGCCCGACCAGCACGGTGGCCTGCGCGCCGGGGGCCGCATCGGCCCCGAACCGCTCCAGCAGGTCGGTCACGTCCCGGGCGTGCGCGCCGAGTCCGTACGGCCCGGGCAGGCCCGCGCTGCGCGCCCGGCCGCGCAGGTCCGGGGCCACCACCTCGCAGTCGCCGGCCAGCGCCGCGGCCACCGGCCCCCACGCCAGGGCGTTGGCCGTGATGCCGTGCAGCAGCACCACCAGCGGGGCGCCGGGCGCGTCGGCGGCCCAGTACAGGGCCGCCAGGCTCCCGCCCGCGACCGGAACGGTGATCTCCTCGGGGGTACGGACCTGGTCTGCAGCGCTCACCGGGTCACCGTGCCCCGACCTGCGCCACGGTGCACCTTCAGGCCAGATCGATCGCGAAGGCGACCAGGAAGCCGACCGTGGTGATCAGCCCGGTCCAGGCGTGGGTGTTCTCGAACGCCTCCGGCATCATCGTGTCGGCGATCATGGTCAGGATCGCCCCGGCCGCGATCGCGGTGATCACCGCGATCGCCTCGGGCGGCGCCGAGCCGAGCGCGACGTAGCCGATCAGCGCGGAGAGGCCGCTGAGCACGGCGATGACGCCCCAGACCCCGAACACGTAGCGCGCCGACCGGCCGTTGTTCTTCATCCCGGCCGCGCTGGAGAGCCCCTCGGGGACGTTGGAGATGAAGACCGCGGCGAGCACCGGGAGACTCACCGCGCCGCCGCCGATCAGGCTGACGCCGAGGACGACGGACTCAGGTATCCCGTCCAGCAGCGCCCCGATCGCGATCGCCGCGCCACTGCCGGACTGCTCCTGCTCCGAGGGCTGCTGCGCCCCCGATCGCTTGCGGTGCCGGGCGCCGTGCCGGGCGAGGACCAGGTTGGCGGCCAGGTAGACCACCGCGCCGCCGAGGAAGCCCACGGCGGTGGGCAGCAGGCCCCCGGTCTTCGCGGCCTCCTCCATCAGGTCGAAGGCGACCGCGGAGATCAGCACGCCGGAGCCGAAGGCCATCACCGAGGCGACGATCGCGGGGGCCACCCGGGCGAACCAGGCGACGAGCGCGCCGATCACCAGCGCACCGCCACCGAGCAGACCCCACAGACCTGCTTCCAGCCAGGTGGGCACGCCGACCTCCGAGATCCGGGACGCCACCCCGGCGCCGCAGCCAACTATTGTCCTGTGGCAACCATCGGTAAACGCGGCGCGAGGTGTGTTCTCAGTCGGCGTGACTGAGCAGGTACCGGCCGAAGTGCGGAACGGTGAAGGCGATCTGGCCGCGCTCGGCGGAGTAGACCAGGCCCTTCTTGATCAGCGAGTCGCGCGCCGGGGACAGCGAGGCGGGCTTGCGACCGAGGGACACGGCCACCTCGGCGGTGCCCACCGCTGCGCCGGCCGGGCCGCCGAGGTCGGCCATCGCGTGCATGTACTCCCGCTCCGCGGGCGTGGCCCGGTCGTAGCGGGAGCCGAAGAAGCCCACCGCCAGCTCGGCCTCGGCGGCGGGTGCGGCCATCGCGACGTCGTCTGCGGTGATGGGGGAGGAGGCGGCGACGTCCCAGGTGACCTTGCCGTAGGCCTGGACGAAGTAGGGGTACCCGTCGGCGGCCGCGTAGAGCGCGTCCAGCGCGGCCGGCTCGAACTCGACGTCCTCCCGTTCGGCGGGCGCCAGCAGCGCCCGGTCGGCGGCGGCCCGGTCGAGCCGGTCGATCCGCAGGTAGCGGAACAGCCGCTCCGAGTAGCTCTTGGAGGCGCTGAGCACCGCCGGCAGGTGCGGCAACCCGGCGCCGACGACGATCAGCGGCGCGCCCTGCTGGGACAGCTCGTGGCAGGCCGCGCAGATCGCCGACACGTCGTCGGCCTGCACGTCCTGCATCTCGTCGATGAACAGGGCGATCCCGCTGCCGACGTCGGCGGCCACCCCGGCGGCGTCGGTGAGCAGCTCGACCAGGTCGATCTCCATGTCCCCGGAGTCCGCCCGGCCGGTCGCGGGCGGGACGTCGATGCCCGGCTGCCAGCGGTCGCGGACCTTGGCCTCGGCGCTCTGGCGCAACGCGAAGGCCTTCAGGACGCCGAGCACCTGCTCCATCGACTCCTGGTCGCGGTGCCGCGGGCCCAGCTCGCGCAGCGCCATGTGCAGCGCCGCGGACAGCGGACGGCGCAGCGACTGGTCCGGCCGGGCCTCGATCTTGCCGGTGCCCCAGCCCCGGGAGATCGCCTGCGACCGCAGCTGGTTGAGCAGGACCGTCTTCCCCACGCCGCGCAGCCCGGTCAGCACCAGTGACCGCTCCGGCCGGCCGTGCGCGATCCGCTCCAGGACGACGTCGAAGGCCGCGAGCTCGGTGTCCCGGCCGGCGAGCTCCGGCGGGCGCTGGCCGGCACCGGGCGCGTACGGGTTCCGGACGGGATCCATGTCGACCACACTATGGCCTCGTCTAGCGCAGTCGCTAGATCCCGGTAGAGGGCTGTAGTGTGGCCGCCCGACCCGGCCCCCGGCCCGACGACCCGTCGCGAGCGCACTCTTCGGCTCTCTAGCCGGTGGGCAAGAAAGACCTAGATCGGGGTAGCGGAGGCCGTAGGACTCTCTGGGACGTTCTAGCAACGACGCGAGAGAACCCTAGATGTGCCGAGACGGCTTTGCGGTGATCACCCGGCGCTACCGTGGGAGGGGTGAGCATGCTGGTGAAGTTCGGGCTCCGCGTCGTCGTCCTGGCCGCCATCATCTACGCGGTCACCCGGCTGGTCAGCGGCATCACCGTGGTCGCCGCGGGCGCCCAGATCGACCGGATCGGCACCTACCTGTGGGTCGCGCTGCTGTTCGCGGTGGTCAACAGCGTGCTCGGCCCGGTGCTGCGGCTGCTGTCGCTGCCGTTCGTGCTGCTCACCCTCGGCCTGTTCCTGCTGGTGGTGAACGCCGCGCTGCTGGGCATCACGGCCGCGCTGTCCGACCGGTTCAGCGTCGACGGCTTCTGGTCGGCGGTCGCCGGCGGCTTCCTGATCGCCGTGTTCAGCTGGATCGCCGAGCTGGTGCTGCCGCTGAAGGTCCGCAGCACCTGATCGGGAGCGGGCGCGGAACGAACGCGCCGCCCCGGCGGCATGACGGTTGCGACTCAGGTCACTAGCGTGGCCGGTATGGCCCTCCTCGGTTCTCCTGCGTCCGTGGATTCCCCGGACGGCGGCCTCGACCGGCTGGTCGAGGCACCCGCCGACCTCGCCTCGCTCGAGGCGGCCCAGGAGGAGAAGCGCCAGCTGCTGGACCGGGCCGTGGAGGCCGCGCGCGAGCAGCTGCGCGGGACCGACGAGCTGCCCGCCGAGGTGCGCTCGGCCGAGCTGCCGGCGCTGCTGCACCGGTTCTACGGCGGGGAGCCGGCGGCCGAGGTCGTCGGCCGGGACCCCGGTGAGCTGGCCACCCTCGCGCTGGGGCACCTGCGGCTGGCCGCGGTCCGCCCGCAGGGGTCGGCGACCCTGGACGTGCACCAGCGGGCCGACGGCGGCGCGGTGCTGCGGGTGGTCACCGACGACATGCCCTTCCTGGTCGACTCGGTCACCGCCGAGGTCGTCCGCCAGGGCGTGGGCCTGGAACACGTCGTGCACCCGGTGGTCGTCGTGCGCCGGGACGTCGCCGGCCGGCTGCTGGCCTTCTGCGACAGCTCCGAGGCGGCCGCCTGCGGCGCCGACGCCCTGCCCGAGTCCTGGATGGCGGTCGTCCTGGACGGGCCGGTGGACGAGGAGGCGGCCGGCGACCTGCTGCGCAGCCTGCGCACCGTGCTGGCCGACGTGCGGGCCGTCCACGAGGACGCCGCCCGGCTCACCGCCCGCGCGCGCGAGCTCGCCGCCGCCCTGGACCAGCTGCCCGCGGCGGCGGAGGACGTCGACCCGGCGGCCGATCCGCACGAGGCCGCGGACCTGCTCCGCTGGCTGGCCGACGGCAACTTCGTCTTCCTCGGCGCCCGGGCCGTGGACGTGGTGGCCTCCGCCGAGACGGCGCCGGTCGTCGGTTCCGGGCTCGGCATCCTGCGCAGCGACACGGGCACCGGCGTCCCCGTCGTCCCGGCCGGCATCACGTCACCGGACCTGGTGGGCAATCGGCTGGTCGTGGTGACCAAGGGCGACGCGCGCTCGAACGTGCACCGCCCGGCCTGGCTGGACGTCGTCGCGGTGACCCTGCCGGGGGCGGGCGCGGACGGCCGGGACCGCCAGCACCGGCTGGTCGGGCTCTTCCCGACCGAGGCCTACACCAGCAACGTGCGGGACGTGCCGGTGGTCCGGCGCACCGCCGCCGCCGTGCTGGCCCGCGCCGGAATACCCGCGGAGAGCCACTCGGGCAAGGAACTGGTCGACGTGCTGGAGAACTACCCGCGCGACGAGCTGCTGCAGATCGACGCCGACGAGCTGCTGCCCGTGGCGCTGGCCGTGCTGCACCTGCGCGAGCGCCGGCAGACCCGGCTGTTCCTGCGGCGGGACCCGTTCGGCCGGTTCTTCTCCGCGCTGGTCTACCTGCCCCGCGACCGGTACACGACCCAGGTGCGGCTGGTGATGCAGCAGCTGCTGCTCGAGCGGCTGGGCGGCACCAGCGTCGAGTACACCGTGCGCTCCACGGAGTCGGTGCTGAGCCGGCTGCACTTCGTCGTCCGGGTGCCGGTCAGCCGCACCGGGGGCGCCTCGCTGCCGGAGGTCGACGTCGCCGGCCTGGAGGCGGCGCTCGCCGCCGCCGCGCGCAGCTGGACCGACGAGCTGGCCGACGCGCTCGCCGCGCGGCACCACGGGGAGGCGCCGCGGCTGCTGGCCCATGCCGCGGACGCGTTCCCGGCCGCCTACCAGGAGGACTTCCCGGCCGAGGTCGCCGTCGACGACCTGGCGCGGCTGGACCGGCTGGCTCCCGGGGGCATCGACCTGCGGCTGTGGACGCCGCGCGACGGAGCGGCGGGGGAGCGGCGGCTGACGGTCTACCGGGTGGGGGACCGGCTGCTGCTGTCGGAGGTGCTGCCGGTGCTGCAGCACATGGGCGTCGACGTGGTCGACGAGCGGCCCTACGAGATCGACCGGATCGGTGCCCCGCTGGCCTGGGTGTACGACTTCGGGCTGGCCGCGCCCACCACCGACGTGCCCTTCCCCGGCAGCCTGGCCGAGCGGTTCACCGACACCATCGCCGCGGTGTGGCACGGCGCGGCCGAGGACGACGGGCTCAACGCCCTGGTGCTGCTGGCCGGGCTGAACTGGCGTCAGGTCGCCGTGCTGCGGGCCTACGTGCAGTGGCTGCGCCAGGGTGGGCTGCCGTTCGGCTCGCGCTACATCGAGGAGACCCTCGGCGCGCACCCGGACGTCGTCGCCCGGCTGATCGCGCTCTTCGAGACCCGGTTCCACCCCGACCGGCCCAACGGCCGGCGGGAGCGGGAGGCCGAGCTGGTGGAGTCGCTGACCCGGGCGATCGGCGAGGTCGACTCGCTGGACGCCGACCGGGTGCTGTCCTCGCTGCTTGCCACGGTCCGGGGCACGCTGCGGACGACGGCCTACACCGCCGGGGTGTTCACCGGCGGCACCCCGCTGGCGCTGAAGCTCGATCCGCACGCCGTGCCGGACCTGCCCGAGCCGCGCCCGGCCCGGGAGGTGTGGGTCAGCTCGCCGCGGGTGATGGGCGTGCACCTGCGCTTCGGCGCCGTCGCCCGCGGGGGGCTGCGGTGGAGCGACCGGCGCGAGGACCTGCGCACCGAGGTGCTGGGCCTGGTGAAGGCGCAGACGGTGAAGAACACCGTCATCGTGCCCACCGGGGCCAAGGGCGGCTTCGTCGTCCTCAAGGCGCCGCCGGAGGGTGCCTCCCGGGACGAGGTGCAGGCCGAGGGCCAGGCCTGCTACAAGATGTTCATCGGCGCGCTGCTGTCGCTGACCGACAATCTCGTGGACGGCGCCGTCGCGCCCCCCGAGCGGGTGGTCCGGCACGACGGCGACGACACGTACCTGGTGGTCGCCGCCGACAAGGGGACGGCGACCTTCTCCGACCTGGCCAACTCCGTGGCGCTCGAGCGCGGGTTCTGGCTGGGCGACGCCTTCGCCTCCGGCGGCTCGGTCGGCTACGACCACAAGGCGATGGGCATCACCGCCCGCGGCGCCTGGGAGTCGGTGACCCGGCACTTCCGGGAGCTGGGCATCGACGTGCAGAGCCAGGAGGTCACCGTCGTCGGCATCGGGGACATGTCCGGCGACGTGTTCGGCAACGGGATGCTGCTGTCCGAGCACCTGCAGCTGGTCGCCGCCTTCGACCACCGGCACGTGTTCGTCGACCCCACGCCGGACGCGGCGGCGTCCTACGCCGAGCGGCTGCGGCTGTTCGCGCTGCCCCGGTCCTCCTGGGCCGACTACGACAGCACGCTGATCAGCCCTGGTGGCGGGGTCTGGCCGCGCACGGCCAAGTCGGTGCCGGTGTCCGAGCCGATGCGGGTCGCGCTCGGCCTGGCCGAGGACGTCGAGGCGCTGAGCCCCGCGGAGCTCGTCCGTGCGGTCCTGCTGGCGCCGGTGGACCTGCTGTTCAACGGCGGCATCGGCACCTACGTCAAGGCCGAGACCGAGAGCAACCTGGAGGTGGGGGACAAGGCCAACGACGCGGTGCGGGTCGACGGCCGCCAGCTGCGGGTCCGGGTGGTGGGGGAGGGCGGCAACCTGGGGCTGACCCAGCGTGGCCGCGTGGAGTTCGCGCTGGCCGGCGGCCGGGTGAACACCGACGCGATCGACAACTCCGCCGGGGTCGACACCTCCGACCACGAGGTGAACATCAAGATCGCGCTGAACCGGGTGGTCGACGAGGGGCGGCTGGACGCCGTCGGCCGGGCCCGGCTGCTGGAGGAGATGACCGACGAGGTCGCCGCCAGCGTGCTCACCGACAACTACGCCCAGAACGCCACCCTGGCCACCGAGGTGGCGCTGGCGCGCAGCCTGCTGGACGCCCACCAGCGGTACCTGCTGGCCCTGGAGCGCGGCGGCCGGCTGGACCGCGCGGTGGAGGCGCTGCCCGACGACCGGGCGATCGCCGGGCGCCGGCGGGACGGGCAGACGCTCACCTCCCCGGAGTTCTCGGTGCTGCTGGCCTACGCCAAGATCGAGACCGGCGACGCCCTGCTGGACTCCGCGCTGCCCGACGACCCGGCGCTGGGCGACCTGCTCACCGGGTACTTCCCCGACCCGTTGCGGCGCCGGTTCCCGGCCGCGATCACCAGCCATCCGCTGCGGCGGGAGATCGTCGCCACGGGGCTGAGCAACCGGGCGGTCAACGTCGCCGGGGTCACCGGGCTGTTCCGGCTGACCGAGGAGACCGGCGCGCCGCTGGTCACCGTCGTGCGCGCGCACGCCGTGGCCCGGGCGGTCTTCGACGTCGACCGGATGTGGGACTCCCCGCAGGAACTGGACAACCGGGTGCCGGCCGCGGTGCAGGTGCGGGTGCGCACCGAGGCGACCCGGCTGGCCGAGCGCGCCGCCCGCTGGCTGCTGCGGGTGCCGGAGCTGCTCGCCGAGCCGGGGGAGTCGCTGGCCGCGGTGCGGGACCGCTTCGCCGCGCCGGTGGCCGCCGTCCGGGCCGGGCTGCCCGGCTGGCTGCTCGGCGCCGACGCCGGCGCGTACGCCGACCGGTCCGCCGAGCTGCGCGCGGCCGGGCTGCCGGAGGAGCTGGCCGCCGAGGTCGCCGTGGCACCGCTGCTGCCCGCCGCCCTCGACCTGGCGGTGGTCGCCGAGACCACCGGGGCGCCGATCGAGCTGGCCGCGCAGGTGTGGCAGTCACTGGCCGACCGGCTGAGCCTGGTCCCGCTGCGGGAACTGGTGATCGGGCTGCCGCGGGACCGCCGGTGGCCGGCGATGGCCCGGGCGTCGCTGCGCGACGACCTCGCCACCGAGCAGGCCGCGCTGACCGGCGACGTGCTGGCGCTGCGGTCGACGGCCGAGGACCCGGCTCCTGCGCTGGTGCAGCGGTGGGAGGCGGCCTGGGACACCGCGCAGCAGCAGGCGGCGACCCGGCTGGCCGAGCTGGCCGCCGGCGACCGGCACGAGCTGGCCGAGCTGCTGGTCGCCGTCCGCACGCTGCGCGGGCTGCGTCGCCGTGGCTAGCGCCTGGCCGGTGCCGTCCGCATAGCTGCACGGCCGGCTGGGCACAACCCGGTGGTGAAGACCGTCGTGGTCGCCGTGCTGGGCGGCCTGCTGACCCTTGCCGGCATCGGGCTGCTCGTGCTGCCCGGCCCCGGCTTCGTGCTGGTGGCCGCGGGCCTGGCCGTGCTGGCCACCCGCTTCTCGTGGGCCCGCAAGCCGCTGGACTACGCCAAGGACAAGGCCGAGCAGGGCATCGAGGAGGTCGGCAAGAGCCCGTGGCGGGCCGCCGGCGCGGCGATCGCGGCGCTGGTGCTGGTCGCGCTCGGTGCACTCAGCCTGGCCGGGGTCGACCTGCCGTTCGTGAACGCGCTCAGCGCCGTCGTCCTGATCCTCTCCGGCCTGTTCCTGATCGGGACGATCGTCTTCGCCCGCCGCCAGCAGCACATCGAGGCGGCTCGGGCGCGCCGCCCGGCCGGCACCCCGCAGGGCGGCGGCGCCTACCGGGCCGCCCGTCCGGATGAGGACTGACCGGTCAACTCAGCCGCAGCACCCGGGCGTCCCAGGCGGTGAGCACCTGCGGGTCGGTCTCGACCACGTTGCCCAGCACCAGCTCGGCGGCACAGCTCTGCGGCAGCAGCTCGGCCAGCCGGTAGGGCGTGGCGCTCACGTTGCAGACCACCAGCAGGGTCTCGTCGTCCAGCGTGCGGGTGAAGG
>JAICZD010000052.1 GCA_025933855.1 Modestobacter sp.
GCGCCTGCGCGTCGGTGTTGATGGCGATGAACTCGACCCCCTTGAGGCCGACCTCGATCATCCGATTGACCGCGTTCACCCCGCCGCCGCCGATGCCGACGACCTTGATGACCGCGAGGTAGTTGTGCGGAGGTGTCATGCCGCGCTCCCCAACTGGACCCTCATCCTCAGGTTAAGCCTTATAGTTATGTCAACTACGGGCGATGTGGACGAAGTTAGGTGGGGCCGACCGGGCCAGCAAGCACCGCCCGGGGCTCGGCGTGTCCGTGGTGGACGGATCACACGGAACTCGTCCAGCACAGGTGTCACACCCGACTCACGGTTCGTGACGACCCGCCCGTCTGACGTCTCATGTCCGGGTACAGACCAGCAGAGCGTGACGGACGCGCCCGGAGGCGCCGGCGCGCAGGTCGTTTTTCGCCCGGGCGTGTCGCGCGCCGTCCGGGCTCGCCCCCCGGCCGCGCGCCCGGCGCAGCAGCCGGCCACGTCGCTCAGGACCTCGGAACCCGCCCCATCAGGTAGAACTCCCCGTTCGGCGGGACCGCGGCCCAGTGCATGAGCCGGTTGGACAGCGCGAACAGCGAGACGATGGCTCCCAGGTCCCACACGTCGTCCTCGGTCAGGCCGTGGCCGCGCAGCGCGGCGAACTCGGCCTCCCCCACCGTCGCCGGCGCCATCGCCAGCCGGACGGCGACGTCGACCACCGTGTGCTGCCGGGGCGACAGCGGCGCCTTGCGCCAGTCCACCGCCACCTGGTCGGCCAGGTACCGGTCCCGGGCGCGGATCCGGACCAGCGCGCCGTGGGCCACCACGCAGTACAGGCAGTCGTTGGCCGCACTGGTCGCCACGACCACCACCTCCCGGTCGGCCACGGTCAGCCCGGGGGTGTCCTTGTCCATCAGCGCGTCGTGCATCGCGAAGAAGGCCCGCGCCTCGGCCGGGCGCCAGGCCAGCGCGGCGAAGACGTTGGGCAGGAAGCCGCTCTTGGCGGTCACCTCGGCGAAGCGCGCCCGCAGGTCCGGCGGAAGGTCGTCGGCCGGCACGAGCGGGAAGCGGCTGATCGGCGAGGCGGCGGGGTCGGATGTCATCCGCCCACTCTGCCCACCCGATCCGCGTCAGCGCAGGACGACGGCGTCCGGCGTGCTCACGTCCAGCGTCTCGGCCTCGTCCAGCGCGCCGCCGTCGATCTGGTCCAGCAGCGCCGCCAGCACCCGTGCCTTGCGCGGTGTCTCCGCGGCGCTGCCCCACAGCACGGTCCGCCCGTCGGTCAGGGTCAGCGTGACGTCGTCCGGCGTGGAGGCCTCGGCCCCGGTGACCTGGTCCCGGACGTCGCGCGGCAGCGCCACCAGCGCCCCCAGGGCGGCCTTCATCGCCGGGTCGTCCCGGTCCGGTCCGGGCACATCCAGCGGCACCACCCCGTCGGGGACGTCGCCGCGGACGGTGTCGAACAGCACGCCGTCCCGGTCGACCAGCCACCGGGTGCCCTCGCGGTCCACGACGGCGACCGGAACCCGCTCCACCAGCGTCACCACGACGGTGTGCGGCCAGCCACGGGTGACCTCGACGGACCTGACCTGCGGCAGCCGGGCTACCCGGTCCGCGGCGCCCCCGGTGTCGACCCGCAGCAGCGGCGTTCCCGGAGCGACGCCGGCGACCTTGGTGACCTGCTCCGCGGTCAGCGTGCCGGCGCCGTCGACGCGCACCGTGCGCACCGCGAGCAGCGGGCTGGCCAGCACCACCCAGGCGGTCACCGCCAGGACGGCCAGCAGCACCGCCAGGCCGGTCAGCCGGCGCTGACGCGGCCGAACCCGCCGTCCGCGGCGCCGCCGCCGCGTGCGCAGCGCGGTCACCGCGGTGGCACCGCGACCACCGACCGACCGCGCGCGGTCCCGGGTGGTCGCCGCGCGGCTCACGGATCCCCCGCGCGGGTGCCCGGCGGCCGCGCCGGCCCGGACGCTGCGGACGACGGCGAGCCGGCGAGCCCGCTCACCGGACCCCGTCCTGCCCCGCGCCGTCCTCCTCGGGCTGCGCGGCGGCGACCAGCGCGGCCAGCACCTCCGGGCCGACCATCGACACGTCACCGGCGCCCATGGTGACCACCAGGTCCCCCGGCCGGGCGCGGGCCGCCAGCGCCGGCGCCGCCGCCGACCACGACGGTTCGAAGACGACCTGCCCGGCCGGCAGGGGGACGGCGTCGGCGACCAGCGCCCCGGTCACTCCGGGCACCGGGTCCTCGCGGGCGCCGTAGACGTCCATCACGACGACCTCGTCGGCGAGCCCCAGCGCCTCCCCGAAACCCGCGGCGAACTCCGCCGTCCGGCTGTACAGGTGCGGCTGGAAGGCCACGACCAGCCGCCCGGCACCGGCCACGGCCCGGGCGGCGCGCAGCTGCGCGGCCACCTCGGTGGGGTGGTGCGCGTAGTCGTCGTAGACCCGCACCCCGGCGGCGGTGCCCTTGAGCTCGAACCGGCGGTGCACGCCGCCGAACCGCGCCAGGCCGGCCAGCAGGCCGGGCAGCGGCAGCCCGAGTTCCAGGCCGGCAAGCAGCGCGGCCGCGCTGTTGAGCGCCATGTGGGCGCCGGGCAGCTGGATCTGCACCGGGCCGAGCGGCCGGCCGTCGAGCACAGCGGTGTACCGGGTGCCGTCGGGCCCCACCTGCAGCTCGGTCAACTGCAGGTCGGCGTCCGGACCCTGCCCGTAGGTGCGCACCCGGGCGGCCGTGGGCACCTCCCGCAGCCGGGCGGCGCCGGGATCGTCGGCGCAGAGCACCACGAAGCCGTCGGCGCGCACGGTGCCCAGGAACGTGTCGAACGCCGCCTCGACCGCGGCCAGGTCGCCGTAGTTGTCCAGGTGGTCGGCCTCCACGTTGGTGACGATGGCCCCGAAGGGCGCCAGCAGCAGGAAGGAGCGGTCGCTCTCGTCGGCCTCGGCGACGAAGACGTCGCCCTCCCCCGCGTGCGCGTTGGAGCCGGACTCGTTGAGGTCCCCGCCGATGGCGAAGGACGGGTCGACCCCGCAGGCCTGCACCGCCACGGTCAGCATCGAGGTGGTCGAGGTCTTGCCGTGCGTACCGGCCACCGCGACGCTGCGGCGCCCGGCCATCACCGCCGCCAGGGCCACGGCCCGCGGCAGCACCCGCAGACCGCCGGCCCGCGCGGCGGCGAGCTCGGGGTTGTCGGCGCGGATCGCCGTGGAGACGACCACGGTGTCGGCCGCGCCCAGGTTCGCGGCGTCGTGGCCGACCGCCACCCGGGCCCCCAGCGCGGCGAGCGCCCGCACCGTCGGGCTGTCCCGGCGGTCGCTGCCGGACACCGGCACCCCGCGGGCGAGCAGGATCCGGGCGATGCCGCTCATCCCGGCGCCGCCGATGCCGACGAAGTGGACGGCGCCCAGCTCGGGCAGCGCGGGGATCGGGTCCCGCCAGGCGGCGACGTCGGCGGCGCTCATCGCTCAACTCCGGACTCGTTCCGCTCCTCGCTCGTTCCTCGCTGCGATGCTCGCTCCTCCGTCGTCCTCGCGGCGCGCATTTGCTCGACTCCGGACTCGTTCCGCTCCTCGCTCGTTCCTCGCTGCGATGCTCGCTCCTCCGTCGTCCTCGCGGCGCTCACCGGGCTCCCACCCCCGCCACCTCGAGCACGATGTCGGCCAGCCGGTCGTCGGCGTCCGGCGTCCCGGCCGCCTTGGCGTTCACGGCGTAGCCGGCCAGCGCCGCCGGGTCGGTCACCAGGGGCAGCAGGTGCGCCTCCAGCCAGGACGGCGACAGCTCGGCGTCCTCGACCAGCAGACCGCCGCCGGCCTCGACCAGCGGCAGGGCGTTGCGCCGCTGCTCGCCGTTGCCGATCGGCAGCGGCACGAAGATCCCCGGGAGCCCGACCGCGGACAGCTCCGCGACGGTGACCGCGCCGGAGCGGCACAACGCCAGATCGGCGGCGGCGTAGGCGAGGTCCATCCGCTGCAGGTAGTCCACCAGCACGTAGGGGGCCTGCCCGGGTGCCCGGGCGGACACCGTGACGTCGGTGTTCTTCGGGCCGCGGGCGTGCAGCACCTGCACTCCCGCCGCGGTGAGCGCGTCGGCAGCCCCGACCGCCGCCCGGTTCAGCGACGCCGCGCCCTGCGAGCCACCGAAGACCAGCAGGGTCGGGCGGTCGGCGTCCAGGCCGAAGTGGGCCCGGGCCTGCGCCCGCAGGCCGCTGCGGTCCAGCGAGGTCAACTCCGGTCGCAGCGGCATGCCGACGTGCTCGGCGCGGGGCAGCGGAGTGCCGGGGGTGGTGACGGCCACCCGGGCGGCGATCCGCGCGCCGATCCGGTTGGCCAGACCGGGCAGCGGGTTCTGCTCGTGCACCACCACCGGCACCGGGATCCGGCGCGCCGCCAGGTAGGCCGGCAGGGCCACGTAGCCGCCGAAGCCGACCACCACGTCGGCGGACAGCTCGGTGAGCAGCGCGCGGGTCTCCGCGACCGACCGCCACACCCGGCCGGGCACCCGCAGCAGGTCCGGCGTCGGCTTGCGGGGCAGCGGAACGGGCGGGATGAGCCGGAGGTCGTACCCGCGCGCGGGCACCAGCCGGGTCTCCAGGCCGCGGGCGGTGCCCAGGCAGGTGACGCGCGGGGTCCCGCCGGGGGCTCCGGTGCGCCGGGTGAGGGCGTCGGCGAGGGCGAGCATGGGCTCGATGTGCCCGCCGGTGCCGCCGCCGGCGAGGACGACGGACAGCGGGCGCCCGGGCTGGGGGGACCCGGGTTCGGGGTGGGGCTGGGTCACTGCGGAGATCCTGGCCGTTCCGTTCGCGGAGCGTGGGACCGGGCTGCCGGCCGCCCACCGGGAGCGGGCGGCTCGGCCCCGGCGCGGCCGCGCAGCACCGGCGGGGGAACCGACGGTGCGGCGGCCGGTGGCCGGAGGCGCTGCGGCGGTCGGTCACCGGCGGGAGGCCGGCCGCGGACAGTCTGCCGGTCGCGGCGCGCCCGCGACTCGGGTGGGGTGGCCGGATCGCGGCGCGCCGCGCGCTGCCCCGGAGGCCGCTGGTCCGGGTGCTGGAACGGGTGCGCGGGGCGCTGGTGCGCCAGCAGGTGCGGGTCCGGATGCGGGTACGCGCCGCCGGGACGACGGTCGGCAGCGGGTACCCGGGCAACGGTCCGGCCGTCGTCCCGGGTCACCCGCGACGGGCGCTGGCGCGCGCGGCGGCGCGCGGGCAGCGGATCGACCGCCTCCGCCGGCGCGGGCAGCAGCAACCGGGCCAGCCGGCTCCGGCGCTGGCCCCGCAGGTGGGCGATCGCCTCGGGCTCGGAGCGGGCGAACCGGGCCAGCAGGCCGACGATGAACAGCGTCAGCACCAGCGACGTGCCGCCGGCGGAGATCAGCGGCAGCTGGACGCCGGTCACCGGCAGCAGGCCGACGACGTAGCCCATGTTCATGGTGGCCTGGCCGATCAGCCAGACGGTGATCGCGACGCTGGCCAGCTGGATGAACCGGTCCGCGGTGCGGCGGGCGATGCGGAACCCGGCGTAGGCGAGGATCCCGTAGAGGCTCACCACCACGACGCAGCCGAGCAGGCCGAGCTCCTCGCCGATGATGGCGAAGATGTAGTCGGACTCCGCGTGCGGCAGCAGGTTCCACTTCATCGCGCTGTTACCCAGCCCCACCCCCCAGAAGCCGCCGGTGGCCAGCGCGTACAGGCCCCGCACCGCCTGGTAGCCGCCGTCGGTCGGGTCGGCGAACGGGTCCAGGAACGAGGTGATCCGGGCCATCCGGTACGGCGCCAGGGCCACCATCGCGGCCACCAGCCCGGCGGCGCCCAGGACGGCGGCGCCGATCCACCGCCAGGACAGGCCACCGGCCCACATCAGCCCGGCGAGCACGAGGCCCAGGCTGACCACCGCGCCCATGTCCGGCTCGGCGAGCAGCAGCAGCGAGAAGATCGCGAAGACCGGCAGGACGGGCACCAGCAGCGTCTTCGTGGTCAGGTAGCGGGTGCGGGTGGCGATCACGTGCGCGCCCCACAGCCCGTACACGAGCTTGGCGACCTCCGAGGGCTGGAAGTTCGTGACCCCCAGGTTGAACCAGGCGCGGGAGCCGTTGAGCTTCAGCCCCACCCCGGGCACCAGGACCAGCAGCAGCAGCCCGACCACGACCAGCATCGCCGGTCCCGACCACTGGCGGATCCGGCCCACCGGCAACCGCATCGCGGCCACCATCCCGCCGAGCCCGATGACGGCGAAGACGATCTGCCGCGCGCCGGGGAGCCAGGCCGGCTGGTCGTCCAGCGCCGCCTCGATGGACGAGGCGGAGAACACCATGATCAGCCCGATCGCCAGCAGCAGGCCGGCCGAACCGAGCACCAGGTGCGAGGTGGTCATCGGCCCGTCCAGCCAGGCCGGGCCACGCAGCCGGAGCCCGAAGGCGGGCAGGTTGCCGGGCTCGTCGGTCTCGCCCCTCCCGCGGACCCGGACGGTGCCGCCCCGGGCGGCGCGCTCGCGCAGCGTCCGTTCCCGCGGGCCGCGTTCCCGCGTGCCGGCCGTCACCGCCGGCTCACCCGAGCGCGCGCACGGCGTCGGCGAAGGCCCGGCCGCGGTGCGCGTAGTCGGTGAAGACGTCCATCGAGGCGGCAGCGGGGGCCAGCAGCACCGTGTCCCCCGAGCGGGCCAGCTGCCGCGCGGCCGCGACCACCCGGCGCATCACATCGTCCCCATCCGTCACCACAGCCCCATGGTCGCCGCTGGGCACCACGGTGCGCGGGACCGTCGGGGCGTGTCGCGCCAGGGATCGCGCCAGCTCCTCCCGGTCGCGGCCGAGCAGCACCACCCCGGCCAGCCGGGGCGCCACCGCGGCGACGAGCGGATCGACGTCGGCGCCCTTGAGCAGCCCCCCGGCGATCCACACCACCCGCGGATAGGCCGTCAGCGAGGCAGCGGCGGCGTGCGGGTTGGTGGCCTTGCTGTCGTCGACGTAGTCCACGCCGTCCACCGTGCCGACCAGCACGGTGCGGTGGGCGCCACCCCGGAAGCCGGCCAGGCCGCGGCCGATGGCTCCGGGGTCCACGCCGGCGGCCCGGGCCAGGGCGGCCGCGGCCAGCGCGTTGACGATGTTGTGCGGTCCGCGGACCTGCAGCGCCGCGGTCTGCAGCAGCACCTCGCCGGCCGGGCTGGCGGCGAAGGCCCGGTCGACCAGGGCGCCGGCCCGGACCCCGAGCTGGCCGGGAGCCGGCTCCTCGAGGGTCACCGTCACCGGGTGCCGGTGCCGGGCGACCAGCCCGGCCGCGACCTCGTTGCCGGCGTCGGCGACGGCGATCGGAGCCCGGCGCAGCAGCCGCGCCTTGGCGTCCCGGTAGGCCTCGAAGGACCCGTGCCAGTCGATGTGGTCGTCGGCGACGTTCAGCACGCAGGCCGCCGCGGGGGCGATGGAGGAGGACCAGTGCAGCTGGAAGCTGGACAGCTCGACGGCGAGCGCGTCGTAGACCGGGCGGCCCTCGGCGGTGCGGGCGGTGACGACCTCCACCAGCGGACGCCCGACGTTGCCCGCCGCCACCGCCCGCCGCCCGCCGGCCTGCAGCACCGCCTCCAGCATGGTCACGGTGGTCGTCTTGCCGTTGGTGCCGGTGACCGCGTACCAGGGCGCGGGCTCCTCCGCGCCGTCCGCGGTGCGCAGCCGCCAGGCCAGCTCCGGCTCACCGACCACCTCGATCCCCTGGCCGGCGGCCGCGGTCAGCAACGGCGAGTCCGGCCGCCAGCCGGGTGAGGTGACCACCAGGTCGGTGCCCTCGGGCGGCGCGGTCACCGCGCCGAGCCAGCGGGCACCGGCCGCCACCAGGTCGGCGAGCACGGCCGGCTCGGCGGCGTCGGTGAGGGTCACCTCCACCCCGCGGGCGAGCAGCACCCGGGCCGCGGCGGCGCCGGAGATGCCCAGCCCGGCGACCAGCACCCGAGCGCCGGCGGCCGGTGCGGACGGTTCGGTCATCGCGCTGCGCTCCCCTCGTTCCCTTGCACCGCTCCCCCGGTCGGACGGCTGACCCGCAGGCGCCCCGGGGTCCGGTTCACAGTCCCGCGTAGTTGAGCCAGTCCGAGTAGAACAGCCCGATGCCGAACGCCACCGCCATGCCGGTGACCAGCCAGAACCGGACGATCACGGTGTTCTCCGCCCATCCGGCGAGCTCGAAGTGGTGGTGCAGCGGCGCCATCCGGAACACCCGGCGCCGGGTCGCCCGGAAGAAGGCGACCTGGATGACCACCGACAGCGTCACCGCGACGAAGAGCCCGCCGAGCACGACCAGCAGCAGCTCGGTGCGGGTCACGATGGCCAGCCCGGACATCAGGCCACCCAGGGCCAGCGAGCCGGTGTCCCCCATGAAGATCCTGGCCGGGGAGGTGTTCCACCACAGGAAGCCCAGGCAGGCGCCCATCGCGGCCGCGGCGACCAGGGTGACGTCCAGCGGGTCGCGCACCGTGTAGCAGCCGTCGACCAGCTCGTTGCCGCAGTCGTGGCCGAACTGCCAGAACGAGATGATCACGTAGGAGGCGAACACCATCGCCGAGCAGCCCGCCGCCAGGCCGTCCAGCCCGTCGGTCAGGTTGACCGCGTTGGAGAACCCGGCGATGAACAGGTAGGCCAGCGCCGCGAACAGGAACCCCGGCAGGGTCAGCGGCGCGATGTCGCGGACGAAGGACACCGCCGGGGAGGCGACGGCCACGCCGGAGCGGTCCTCGGCCATCAGGGCCAGCACCGCGAAGGCGATGCCGATGACGAGCTGGCCGACCAGCTTGGCCGTCTTGTTCAGCCCCAGGCTGCGGCGGTAGCGGATCTTCAGGTAGTCGTCGAGGAAGCCGACCGTGCCCAGCCCGATGAGCAGGAAGAGCAGCAGCAGCCCGGTGGCGGTCACCCCACGGCCGCTCTGGTTGACCAGGAACAGGTGCGCGATGAGGTAGCCGCCGACGGTGGCCAGCACCATCACGGTGCCGCCCATGGTGGGCGTGCCCTTCTTCGACAGGTGGCTCTCCGGCCCGTCGTCCCGGATCTCCTGCCCGAAGCCGCGCCGGCGGAACGCCTTGATGGCCAGCGGGGTGAGCAGGATGGAGATGATCAGGCCGAAGGTGGCGGCGATCAGGACCGACTTCACGCAGTTCCCTTCCCGGTGCTGCCGGTGGTGTCGCCGGTGAGCAGCTCAGCGGCCAGCAGCTCCAGACCGTAGGACCGCGAGGCCTTCACCAGGACGACGTCGCCCGGCCGCAGCACTTCGGCGAGCAGCGCCCCGGCCGCGACCCGGTCGGGCACGTGCACCACCTGGCCGGCGTCGTCCGCACCACCGGCCGCCCGCTCGGCGAGCGCGCCGGTGTGCACCGCGATCGCGTCCGGGCCGACCGAGACGAGCAGGTCGACCCCGGCCCGGACGGCGTCCCGGCCGAGCCGCGCGTGCTCGGCGTCGGCCCCGGGGCCCAGCTCCCCCATGGCGCCGAGCACCGCGATCCGCCGCGTGCCGGCCAGCTGGGCCAGGGCGGCGAGCGCGGCGCGCATCGACTCGGGGTTGGCGTTGTAGGCGTCGTTGACCACGGTGATCCCGTCGTCGCGCCGGGTGACCTCCATCCGCCACCGGCTGCGCGGCACGGCCGCCGACAGCGCCGCGGCGACGGCGGCCGGGGTCAGCCCGGCGGCCAGGGCGGCGGCCGCCGCGGCCAGCGCGTTGGCGACCTGGTGGAGGCCGAGGACCTGCAGGATGACCGGGTGCTGCTCGCCGCCGGCGACGAGGGTGAAGCGGGCGCGAGCGGCGTCGTCGAGCTCCACCTGCGTGGCCCGCACGTCCGCGGTCGCCGAGGTGACCCCGGTGGTGACCACCCGGGCGCGGGTCCGCGGCGCCATGCCGGCGACCCGGGCGTCGTCGGAGTTGAGCACCGCGGTGCCCCCGGCCGGCAGCGCCTCGACCAGTTCGCCCTTGCTGGTGGCGATGACCTCGGCGCTGCCGAACTCGCCCAGGTGCGCGGAGCCGACGTTGAGCACGACGCCGATCTGCGGGCGAGCGATGCCGCAGAGCCGGGCGATGTGCCCGGGACCGCGTGCGCCCATCTCGAGCACCAGGTGCCGGGTCTGCTCGTCGGCGGTGAGCACCGTCAGCGGCAGGCCGATGTCGTTGTTGAAGGACCCCGGCGGGCTCACCGTCGGGCCCGCCGTGGCCAGCACCTGCCCGAGCAGGTCCTTCGTGGAGGTCTTGCCCGAGGACCCGGTGATGCCCACGGTGACCAGCCCGCCGGCGACCAGCCGCTCGTGCACCGCGGCGGCCAACCGGCCCAGCGCGGGCACCGGGTCCGGGACGACGATGCACGCCAGCGCCGGATCCGCCCGGGTGGTCAGGGCCGCGACCGCGCCGGCCGCCGCTGCCGCCGGCACGAAGTCGGCGCCGTCGACGTGCTCACCCGGCAGGGCCACGAACAGGTCACCGGTGCCGACGGCCCGCGAGTCGACCGTGACGGAACCGGAGACGGCGCCGGGGGTCGGGGCACTCGAGGCACCGGCCGGAACGACCAGCTCCCCGCCGACGGCCGCGGCCACCTCGTCGAGGTCCAGCGCGATCACGCGGTCACCTCCGGGCCGGGCACGGGTCCGGAGGCAGCGGGGTCGGCGAGGCGCTCGGCGAGCACCTCCCGCAGGACCGCACGGTCGTCGAAGGGCAGCACGCGGTCCCCGACCTCCTGCCCGGTCTCGTGGCCCTTGCCGGCCACGAGCAGCGTGTCCCCTGCGCGGGCCGCCCGCACGGCGGCGGCCAGCGCGGCCCGCCGGTCGCCGATCTCCAGCAGTTCCGCGCGGCGGCCGGCGGGGACGTCGTCGGCTCCGGCGCGCATGGCCCGGCGGATCTCGGCCGGGTCCTCCGAGCGGGGGTTGTCGTCGGTGATCACCAGCAGGTCGCTGCCGGCGGCCGCGGCGGCGCCCATCGCCGCGCGCTTGCCCGGATCGCGGTCACCACCGCAGCCCAGCACCGTCAGCAGCCGGCCGGGGGTGGCGTCGCGCAGCGCGGCGAGCGCCGTGCCGACCGCGTCGGGGGTGTGCGCGTAGTCCACGACGGCGACGAAGGGCTGCCCGACGTCCACCGGTTCCATCCGGCCGGGCACGACCGTGTCGGCGATGCCGGCCAGGGCGTCCTCGACCGGCACGCCCACAGCGTCCAGCAGGGCGACGGCCAGCACGGCGTTGGCGACGTTGAAGGTCCCAGGCAGCCGCAGGCTCGCCGGCCAGCTGCGCCCGCCGGGGCCGTGCACGGTGAAGGTCGACCCGCCGGTGGCCCCCGCGGCCACGTCGGTGGCCGACCAGTCGGCGTCCGCCGTCCCGGAGGTGGAGACGGTCACCGTGCCGGGCTTGACCAGCCGGCGGCCGGCCGGGTCGTCGACGTCGACCACCTCGACGGCGGCCCGGCCGTCGAACAGCAGTGCCTTGGCCTGGAAGTAGCTCTCCACGTCGCCGTGGAAGTCGAGGTGGTCGCGGGAGAGGTTGGTGAAGCCGGCCGCGGCGAACCGGACCCCGCCGACCCGGCCCTGCACCAGGGCGTGGCTGGAGACCTCCATGACCACCGCGCGCACCCCGGACTCGACCATGGTGGCCAGCAGGGCGTGCAGGTCGGGCGCCTCCGGTGTGGTGCGCACGCTGGGCAGGGTGGTGGTCACCAGGGCACCGGCGGCGTCCCGGCCACGGGTGCGGGCCTGCACCGTGCCGATCAGCCCGCTCGCCCACCCGGCGGCGGCCAGCCCGGACTCCACCAGGAAGGCGGTGGTCGTCTTGCCGTTGGTGCCGGTGATGCCCAGGACGGTCAGCTGCCGGCTGGGCTCGCCGTACACCCGGTCGGCCACGCTGCCGAGCACCTGCCGGGGATCCTGGACCACGCAGACCGGCAGGCCGGCGGCGCGGGCCAGTTCCTCCCCCGACGGGTCGGTGAGGACGGCGACCGCGCCGCGGGCCGCCGCGTCGGCGGCGTAGCGCGCCCCGTGGGTGCGGGCTCCGGGCAGCGCCGCGTACAGGTCACCGGGCCGGACCGCGTCGGAGGCCAGCGTCACCCCGGACACCGCGGCGGGCGGGTCCCCCGGCCGGGGGTCGCCGATGAGGTCGCCGAGATCGGCGAGCGGGAGGGGGCGGTTCCCCGCAGGCCGGGGCACCGACCTGGAGACGGTCGGACTCACGACGGTCCAATCTACCGGCGGGGCTGCCCGGCTCCCGACGTCGCGTCCGCACCGTGTCGCCGGCCGGGGTCCGAGGTCAGGGGACGGTGAGGGTGAACGCCGGCCGCGGAGCGCCCGAGGGGACGACACCTCCCGCGGTCAGCGCGTAGCGCATGACGTCGGCGAACACCGGCGCGGCGACCTGGCCGCCCTCCGCGTCGCTGCTGGGCCGCTCGAGGTCCACGGCCACGACGTACTGCGGATCGTCGGCCGGGGCGTAGCCGACGAAGGTGGTGAAGTAGCCGCCTCCGGCGTAGCAGCTGCACTCGGGGTTGGCCCGTTGCGCCGTGCCGGTCTTGCCGACCACCCGGAACCCGTCGACCTCGCCGAGCGGCGCGGTGCCACCGGGGCCCACCACGGCCTCCAGCATGTAGGTCATCGCGTGCGCGGTGTCCGCGCTGACCACCCGGGTGGCCGCCGGCCGGGCCGTCGGGACGGCGGTGCCGTCGGCGGCGGTCACCGAGCGGACGATCCGCGGGGGGATCCGCACCCCGTCGTTGGCCAGGGTCTGGTACACCGAGGCCATCTGCAGGGTGGTCACCGAGACGCCCTGGCCGATCGGCACGTTGGCCGCGCGGCTGGCCGTCCAGTCGGCGGAGTCCTGCAGGATCCCGGCGCTCTCCCCCGGCAGCTCGATGCCGGTCTTGGAGCCGATGCCGAAGGCGCGCAGGTAGTCCTCGAGCCGCTGGTCGCCCACCTCGCGGGCCAGCATGATCGCCCCGACGTTGCTGGACTTGGCGAGGATGCCGGTGACGGTGAACCCGATCGGCTCGTGGTCGTGGGCGTCGGTGACCACCGCGTCACCGGCCTGGATGTGACCGGGTACCTGCAGCACCGTGTCCGGCTTGGCCTTGCCCTCCTCGATGGCCGCGGAGAGCGTCACCGCCTTCATCACCGAGCCGGGCTCGTAGACGTCGGAGACGACCGCGTTGCCCAGCAGGTCCGGGTCGGTCTGGTTGTAGTGCCCGGGGTCGTAGCCCGGGCAGGACGCCATCGCGGCGACCTCGCCGGTGTGCACGTCCAGCACGACCGCCGACGCCGAGGTGGTGTCGCCGTCGTCGCACGCGGCGTCCAGCCGCTGCTGGACGACGAACTGCAGGTCCTCGTCCAGGGTGAGGGCGACCGTCGCGCCGTCCTTGGCCGGAGTGGTGTCGTCGATGCCGGACGGGATGGGGTTGCCCCGGCCGTCGACCTCCACCCGCTCCTCGCCGTCGGTGCCGGCGAGCTGGTCCTGGTAGGTGTGCTCGATGCCGGCCAGGCCGCTGCCCTCGGTGCCGACGAAGCCGACCACCTGGCCGCCGACCGCCCCGGCCGGGTACAGCCGGACCGGGTCCTCCTCGAAGTAGATGCCGCCCAGGCCGAGCTCGCGGATCTTGTCGGTGACGTCGGTGGCGACCTTCGCGGCGAGCACCACGTAGCGCCCCTCCCGGGACAGCCGCTCGGTCAGGTCGGCGACCGGGACGTCGAGCAGGTCGGTCAGCGCCTGCGCGGTGGCCTCGGGGTCGGCGACGACGGTGGGGTCGGCGACGACGCGCTCGGCGTGCACCGAGTAGGCGAGCACCTGTCCCGACCGATCGGTGATCTCCCCGCGGATGGCGGTGATCGGGAACGTGCGCATCCGGGAGTCCTCGGCCGCCTGCGCGTAGGCGGCGCCGTCGACCCCCTGCAGCACGACCAGCCGGCCGACCACGACCACCAGCAGGGTGATCAGGAAGGCCAGCCCCAGCCGGTTGCGCCGTTCGGACCGGACCTCCACGGCGGCCGAGCCTCGCCTGCGCCGGCCACCGCGGCCAGGAGGCGCGCCGCCGGTTCCCCGGCGCGTGCCGAGCACACGGGCGTCGTCGGCCACCCTCAGTCCCCCGACGTGGACGACGAGGAGGAACCGGCCGACGAGCTCCCGGACGTCGAGCGCTCCGACGACGAGCGCTCCGACGACGGGCGCTCCGACGACGCGGCCGGGGACGGCTTCCGGGTGGAGGCCGTACCGGCGTCGGTCTCCGTGCCGGGCTCGGTCGCCGGAGCGGCCGTACCGCGGACGGCGGAGCTCCCGTCGGCACCGAGCACCAGGTGCGCCGCGGCACCGGCGGGGACCAGGCCCTCCTCGGTGGCCGCCCGGGCCAGCGCCGCGGCGGTGCTGCCGTCGACGACCTGCTGTTCGAGCTGGGCGACCTGCTGGGCCTGCTCGGCGTTCGCCGTCCGCTGCCGGGTGGCGTCGAGGGAGTTCACCGCGATCGCGGTGTTCAGCAGCAGCAGCGCCAGGGTGGTGGCCACCAGCAGACCGACCAGCAGGACGACGAACGGGGCCCGCCGCGAGGAGGGCTCGGTGCGCCGCCCCCCGGCCGGTGTGCGGGCCGGGGCAACCGGCAGCAGCAGCGGGCGGCTGCGCGCGGGGCCGGAGCGCCGGGCCGGAGC
>JAICZD010000120.1 GCA_025933855.1 Modestobacter sp.
CGCCGGGCGCCGGCTCGCCGGATCTCGGCGGTGCTGAAGACACCGGCCGGTTGCTCGCCGGTCGAGACGTCGACGTGCGACGGCAGCCGGACGGCGAGCACGGCCGCGCCGGTGAACACCGCCGCGGCCGCGCCGAGCTCCCAGGCGAAGCCCAGCAGGGCGGCGAGGCCGGCACCGACCGCGCCCAGCACGCTCCCCGTGGCCAGGCCGAAGACCGACATCCGGGCGTTGGCCGAGGTGAGCGACAGCGTCGCGGGCAGCACCCGCGGCACGACCGCGGCGCGCAGCACGGTGAACCCCTTGGACAGCACCAGCACACCGAGCGCGGCCGGATAGAGGGCCAGGTCCTCGTAGTGCGCGGCCATCAGCACGGCGAGCACCGCCCGGCCGGCCAGGCTGGCGGCCAGCGCCCAGCGCCGTCCGCGCTGCAGCCGGTCCAGAGCCGGCCCGATGACCGGCGCGAGGACGGCGAACGGCGCCATGGTGACCACCAGGTACAGCGCCACGTTGCCGCGCTGCGCGTCGGCGGGGGCAGCGAAGAACAGGGTCCCGGCGAGCGAGACGGCGATCATCGCGTCGCCGGCGGCGTGCAGGGTGTTGGTCCACAGCAACCCGGCCAGCCCGCTGTCGCCGGCACCGTCGGCCCGGCCGGCATCCCGCACCCGGCCGACGGCCGCGCCGGCCAGCTCCCGGGCCCGGCCGGCGGCACCGCGGGCGGGGGAGCGGGCAGCGGGTGCGGGCGGCGTGCCGGTGGAGCCGACTCCGCCCGCCGCCCGTGGCGTTCCCGCAGCGGGCGGGAGGGGGACCGGCAGCGTGCTTGCGGACGGTCCGGCCGGCCACGACCCGGCCGGTGCCGGCGGCAGGTCGACCACCGTCGGGTCGTCGTTGCCGGGCGGCTGGGTGCCGGCCACCGGAAGCGGCCGGGTCTGCGCCCGGCGGACGCCGATCGGCCGGGTGCCCGGCTCCTCCGCCGGCGCCCCGGCGGGACGTCGCGGGAGCCGGAGCCGGCGGCCCCGCGGACCGGTCGGCGGGCTCACCGCCTCATCGTGCCCCACCTCGGGGACGGGACCGCCCCGCCGGTATCGCCATCCGGGACAATGGCGGTGTGTCCGACTTCCCGCACGCTGCCTCGCACGGTTCCACCCCGGACGACGTCCTCGCGGCCGCCGTCGAGCAGGCCCGTGCCGCCGCCGTCGACGTGGCCGGCGACCCGGCCGCCGTCGGCGACCACCAGAGCGTGGCCGCCGAGCCGCTGAGCGGTGGCGGATCGGGCTCGGTGGCCACCCACTCCTTCGCCGCCGCGCTCCCCGGGTACGTCGGCTGGCACTGGGCGGTCACCCTGGCCCGGGTACCCGGTGAGGACACCGTCACGGTCGACGAGGTCGTCCTGCTGCCCGGGGAGCAGGCGCTGCTGGCCCCGGCCTGGGTGCCCTGGCACGAGCGGCTGCGCCCTGGCGACCTGTCCGTGGGCGACGTCCTGCCGGCCACCGAGGACGACCCGCGGCTGGTGCCCGCCTACCTGACCGACGACGACTCCGCCGACGATCCGGCCGGCCGGATCGTCGCCCCGGAGGTCGGGCTCGGGCGGGAACGGGTGCTCTCCGCGGAGGGCCGCGCCGAGGCCGTCGAGCGCTGGCGGGCCGGTGACTTCGGGCCGACGTCCGCGATGGCCCGGCACGCGCCGGGGCCCTGCGTCACCTGCGGCTTCTTCCTGCCGCTCGCCGGGTCGCTGCGGATGTCGCTGGGGGCCTGCAGCAACACCTACGCCCCGGCGGACGGCCACGTGGTGACCGCCGACTACGGCTGCGGCGCGCACAGCCAGGCCACCCTCGAGCACGCCGGGGAGCACCCCGCGGAGGTCACCACGTCCGCCCGCTACGACACCGCCGACTTCGACGTCCTGTGACCTGACGGTCAGCGCTGCCCCTGGCGGCGCATGATCCACAGGCCCAGGCCGGCCAGCAGGATGGCGGCCACGCAGGTCCAGGTCCACACCCGGTCCACCCGGTCGCCGAGGGCCAGCAGCACCAGCAGCGCCAAAGCCCAGACGGCGGTGCCGGCCTGCACCACCCGCGCGGTGTCGACCTGCAGCGGCGGTGGGGAGGGACGGGACGGCGCGGGCACGCCCGTACCCTAGGCACCCGCAGCGCCGATGTGCCCGACGACCGGGGAGCCGTGTGGCACGCTGTCGCCGCTCACTGCCGTCTGCATGGCCGGCCCGGCGTGCCGTTCGCGCCGCCGGCCGGCCCGCTGCTGCCCTTGGGGGTTCCGCGATGCCCGACAAGTCCCGCCCGAGCGCCCGCACGCCCAAGGGCGGCACGGGGGGTGCGTCCCCGGCAGCCCGCGGCACGGGGGGCGCGTCCGCCGCCATCCGTGAGCCCGCGCCCGGCCGGGACGCCGGGGCGATCCGAGGTACCGCCGAGGAGACCGTCGCCGGCCCGCCACGCCGCAGCCCCGGGCCCCGGGTGAAGCCCAGGAACGGCCTGGACCGCTACTTCGAGGTCACCGCCCGGCGCTCGAACATGGGCCGGGAGGTGCGCGGCGGCCTCACCACCTTCTTCACGATGGCCTACATCGTGGTGCTGAACCCGATCATCCTGTCCGGCGCCGACATCACCGGCGCCTCGCTGCCCTTCGCCTCCGTCGCGGCGGTGACCGCGCTGGTGGCCGGGGTGCTGACCATCGCGATGGGCGTGGTCGGCCGCTATCCGCTGGCGCTTGCCACGGGTCTGGGCATCAACGCGATCGTCGCCGTCTACGCCGCCACCCAGCTCACCTGGCCGGAGATCATGGGTCTGGTCGTGCTGGAAGGCCTGCTGATCACCGTGCTGGTGCTCACCGGGTTCCGGCGGGCGGTCTTCACCGCCATCCCGCCCCAGCTGAAGACGGCGATCGCGGTCGGCATCGGCTTCTTCCTGACGATCATCGGGCTCGCCGACGCGGGCGTCATCCGCCCGGGCGCCCCGCTGATCAGCTTCGGGGTCAACGGGCAGCTGGCCGGGTGGCCGATGCTGACCTTCGTCATCGGCCTGCTGCTCACCAGCGTCCTGGTGGTCCGGCGGATCAAGGGCGCGCTGCTGATCGGCATCGTGGGCACCACGCTGTTCGCCATCGTCGTGGAGGCCATCGCGAAGATCGGCCCGCGCACCGGTGCCGACGGCTCCGAGGCCAACGCGCACGGCTGGGCGCTGCAGGTGCCCCGCTGGCCCGGGCACGTGTTCGACGTCCCGGACCTGTCGGTGATCGGTCACTTCTCGCTGTTCGGCGGGTTCTCCCGGATCGGCGCGCTGGCCGCGATCCTCATCGTGTTCTCGATCATGATCGCCGACTTCTTCGACACCGTCGGCACGATCACCGCCGTCGGCGCGGAGGGAGACCTGCTGGACGAGGACCGCAACCTGCCCAGGTCGCAGCCCGTGCTGCTGGTCGACTCGCTGGCGGCCGCGGCCGGTGGTGCGGCCGGCGTCTCGTCGAACACCACCTACGTCGAGAGCGCCGCCGGTGTGGGTGACGGGGCCCGCACCGGACTGGCCAGCGTCGTCACCGGCGTGCTGTTCCTGCTGGCCACCTTCTTCACCCCGCTGGTGCAGGTCGTGCCGTCCGAGGCGGCCGCCCCGGTGCTGGTGATCGTCGGCGCGATGATGATCAGCCAGATCCGCGAGCTCGAGTGGAACGACATGGCGCTGGTCATCCCGGCCTTCCTGACCATCGCGCTGATGCCCTTCACCTACTCGATCACGAACGGCATCGGTGCCGGGGTGGTGAGCTTCGTCGTGCTGCACGTGGCATCGGGGCGGCGCCGGGAGGTGCACCCGCTGATGTGGGTGGTCGCCGCGGTGTTCGTCGTCTACTTCGCCCTGGAGCCGTTGCAGCAACTGCTGTGAGCCCGCCCCTATCCGGGCGAGACCGCCGATGTCGCGGGCGGGCGTGACGGCGGGACGACCGGGTGCGAGGTCGTTAGGCATGCTTCGGATCGGCTAGACTGGCGCCCGTGGCTCGGACGACGCTGGACACCGCGGCGCTGGCCCACGACCTCCGGCTGGCCGTCATGCGGTTCTCCCGGCGGCTGCGCAACCAGCGGGTGGACACCAGCGTCACGCTGACCCACCTGGCCGCACTGTCGACGCTCAAGCGGCACGGCGCGATGAGCCCCGGTGAGCTGGCCGCGCACGAGCGGGTCCAGCCGCCCTCGATGACCCGGGTCGTCGTCGCCCTGGAGTCCCGCGGCCTGGTCACCCGAACCCCGCACCCGACCGACGGGCGGCAGGTCGTCATCGACCTGACGCCGGCCGCCGAGGAGCTGCTCGGCCAGGAGGTCCGGGCGCGCGAGGCGTGGCTGTGCGGCGGTCTGCAGCAGCTGAGCGCCGAGGAGCGCGCCGTCCTCCGGGAGGCGGCCACGATCATGGACAAGCTCGCCAGTGGGTGACGCAGACGCCTGACGCCCACGCCCCGCTCAGGACGGCGATGTTCGCCGCCCTGCGGGTACGCAACTTCCGCCTCTACGTGTCGGCGAACCTGGTCAGCCAGATCGGCACGTGGATGCAGCGCATCGGCCAGGACTGGCTGGTGCTGCAGCTGTCCGGCAGCAGCGGCGTGGCGCTCGGGGTGACGACCGCCCTGCAGTTCGGGCCGACACTGCTGTTCAGCTTCTACGGCGGGGTGCTCGCCGACCGCTACGACAAGCGCCGGGTGCTGATGCTCACCCAGGCGGTGATGGGCGTGCTGGCGCTGAGCCTGGGGCTGCTCGTCGCCACCGACGCCGTCGTCCTCTGGCACGTGTACGTGCTCGCCGCCGGGCTGGGCGTGGTGTCGTCGCTGGACACCCCGACGCGGCAGGCGTTCGTCTCGGAGATGGTCGGGCCGGAGTACCTGGCGAACGCGGTCGGGCTGAACTCCACCGCCTTCAACGCCGCCCGGCTGATCGGTCCGGCCGTGGCCGGGGCGCTGATCGCGGCGTCGGGAGGCAGCACCGCGCCGACCTTCCTGATCAACGCGGCGAGCTTCGCCTTCACGATCGGCTCGCTGCTGGGCATGCGGGCCGAGGAGCTGCGGCCCAGCAAGCCTGCCGGACGAACGGGTGGCCAGCTCAGCGCCGCGCTGGCCTACACCCGCCGGCATCCGGACCTGCTGCTGGCGATGCTGCTGGCCTTCACCATCGGCACCTTCGGGTTCAACTCCCAGATCACCATCGCGCTGATGGCCCGCGAGGTGTTCGGGCTGGGCGCGGGGGCCTTCGGGCTGCTGTCCACCTGCTACGCGGTCGGCTCGCTGACCGGCGCCCTGCTGTCCACCCGGCGCCGCAGCCGCCCGCTGCAACGGTTCCTCATCGTCTCCGCGGTCGTCTTCGGCGTGCTGCTGATGATCAGCGGGCTGATGGGCAACTACTACGCCTTCGCCGCGCTGCTGATCCCGACCGGCGCGGCCGCGCTGGTGTTCAGCGTGGCGTGCAACAGCTTCGTGCAGCTCGGGGTCGAGCCGCAGATGCGCGGCCGGATCCTCGCCCTCTACTTCATGTGCTTCATGGGCGGGACGCCGGTGGGGGCGCCGCTGATCGGCTGGATCTCCGAGCGGTTCGGTGCGCCCTGGGGGCTGATCGGCGGCGGCGCCGTCTGCGTCGTGGTGGCGGCCGCGGCCGGTGCGGTGCTCGCCCGCGGGCGGCGGGTGCGGCTGGAGATGCACGTCGTCCCGCCGAGCGTGCAGCTGCACGTGGCCGCCGGCGCACCGGTCGCGCCGACCGCACCGGACCGGGTCGCCGGGCTGGCCGAGGAGGCCGACGGCGAGGCCCCCGGCGAGCAGGTGCCGGTGGAGGAGCGGGGGCCGGTCGTGGAGCGGCGCCCCGGGGAGCGGCTGGCCGGCGGTCCCACCCGCTGACCGGCGGGCGTCTGGCCCCCGGTGGGGATCGGACGTAGCGTGGTGCCGTGCCCACGCTCGGGGCGTTGTCGCCGGAGAGCGGTCTGGCGCGCCTGGCCCTGATCACCGCGGTCCCGGTCGCCGTGTTCGCCGGCCTCGGGCTGGCCACGCGCTGGTGGACCGGCCAGCTGGCGGCCGAACGGCGGGCCCGGCGCCGGCTGGCCGGCACGCCGACGCCCCAGCCGCTGCGGCGTCCGCTCGAGCTGGTCGCCGCCGACCTGCGCCGGCTGGCCCGGGAGGTCGCCCTGGTGCCCAGCGGAACCCCGGTCGCCCGTCGCCGTGGCCTGCTGGCCGCCTTCGACGACGTGCTGGCCGAGGCCGCGGCCGCCCTCGAGGTTCCCGAGCACCTGGACACCGTGCCGCCCTCGGCCCGGGAACTGGAACGGATCCGGCTGGTCCGGGCACTGGAGGCCGCCGGGCTGGTGGTGTCGGGCTGAGCTCCGCGGACGGCGGCGGCAGGTTGTTCCTCGCCGTCGACCCGCCGCCGGCGGCGCTCGCCGACCTGGACACCGCGCTGTCGCCGCTGCGCGAGGCCCCCGGGGCGCCGCGCTGGACGCCGGCCGACCGGTGGCACCTCACCCTGCTGTTCCTCGGGCACGTCCCGGCGGACAGGCAGCGACCGCTCACCGCGGCGGTCGCACCGGCGGTGGCCGCGACCCGGCCGATGTCGCTGCAGCTGGCCGGAGCCGGGCGGTTCGGGTCGCTGCGCCGTCCCGCGGTGTTCTGGGCGGGCGTGACGGGGGACGTCGGCGAGCTGCGCGCGCTCGCCGGCCGGCTGGCCGGCGTCGCGCGGGCCCTCCGGCTGCCCGTCGAGGACCGGCCCTTCCGCGCGCACCTCACCCTGGGCCGGTGGCGGCCCGGCCGGCCGGCCGACGGCACGCTGCCCGATCGGCTGGCCGGGTACCGCGGTCCGGTCTGGCCGGTTGCCGAGGTGGTGCTGTGGCGCAGCCACCTCGGGCCGGCGCCGCGCTACGAGCGGCTGGCCGGCTGGCCGGTCACCGGGTCGCCGTAGCGCAGCCGCCGGCCTCTCCCCGGGCGTGGCCGGCGGTCCGCCGTGCCGAGCTGGCCCCGGTCCACCGGCCGCCGCCTGGCACCCTGTCGGTCGTGCTGCACACCGACCCGACCGCCGCTCCGCCGTCCGCGTTCGACGCGGCCACCGCCGTCTCCCGCGCCGACGGCGGCAGCCTGACCGCCGTCCTGGACCCGGGCTGGGACGTCGGGGGCCAGGTGCTCAACGGCGGCTACCTGCTCGCGGTGGCTGCGCGGGCGGCGGTGCTGGACTCCCCACATCCGCACCCGGTCGCCCTGTCGGCCAGCTACCTGCGCGTGACGGGCCCCGGTCCGGCGGTGCTGACGGTGACCCCCGGTCCGGCCGGTCGCACCCTCGCGCACGCCCTGGTGACCGTCGGGGATCCCGCCGACCCGACGCTGGCCGTGCAGGTCACCACCGCCACGCTCGGCGGGGAGCCCCCGGTGTACTCCTCGCCGCCGCCGGCCATGCCGCCGGTCGAGCAGTGCCTGGACGCCGATGCCACGCCCGGCGGCCGGCCGGTGCCCGTGGTCGGCCTGCGCGAGCGGGTCGAGACGCGGCTGGACCCGGCGACGGCCGGCTGGACCACGGGGCAGCCGTCCGGGGAGCCGGTGATGCGGGCCTGGGTGCGCCTGACCGACGGCCGGGAGCCCGATCCGCTGGCCCTGGTGCTGTTCGCCGACGTGCTGCCGCCCACCAGCTGGGCGATCGGTGAGTTCGGCTGGGCTCCCACGGTGCAGCTGCAGGTGCTGGTCCGGGCGCTGCCCGCGCCGGGCTGGTGCCTGGTGGAGGCACGGGCCGGTGAGGTGGCCGGCGGGTGGCTGGACGAGGACTACCGGATCTGGGACTCCACCGGCCGGCTGGTCGCGCAGAGCCGCCAGCTGGCCCGCCTGCCCCGCGGCTGAAGAACATCCCTGCCGCGACCGATGGAGGAGTGGCAGCAGCGGCCCCGCTGCAGGGTCCCGCCGCGAGCATGCGAGGGGCGGGGGGCAGCGGGGTCCTTGCTTCAGGCGTCCTCCCGGAGCACGGTCGCCGGATCGGCCCGGTCGGCGGCCCGCTGCGCGTACCCCGCGGCCAGCACCGACACGGCTGCGGTCACCGCCACGGTGGCGGCGACCGCCGTCCACGGGACGTCCAGCAGCGGGGTCGGCGGTCGGAGCAGGTCGACGTCCAGCCGCCGGTAGACCAGCGCCACCGCACCGGCCGCGAGCACCGCGCCCAGCAGCACACCGGCGGCGGCCACCCCAGCGAGCTCGGCGAGCAGGGACCGCAGGTGCGCTGTGCGGGAGAGCCCCAGCCGCCGGGCCATGACGTAGCCCGACACCCGGGTGCGGGAGCGGGCCTCCAGGTACAGCAGGAGTCCGCCGACCGCGATGACACCCACGAAGACGGCCAGCGCGGACAGGTAGCCGAAGGTCCAGGTGATGCCGAGGAAGTTCGCCGTCTCCAGCACGTCGGCCGGCTGCAGCTCGCGGCTGCGGGTGCCGCCGGCGTCCACCAGGGCGGACAGCGCCGGCCCGAGCGGGCCGTTGGTCCAGATCTCCGCCTGCCGGCCCGCCCCGGCGTTGCGTCCCACCTCGGGCACCCGGTCGGCGGCCACCAGGACGACGGGGTCGGCGGTGCGCCGGCCGGGCAGGACGCGGGCCTGCGCCACCACCTCGACCGGCAGCGGCTGGCGGCCCAGGGTCAGGTCGGGGTCGCCGGGGGTCAGCCCGGCCGCGACGACCGGGATGCGGCCGTCGACGGCCGGGCCCTGCAGCGCGGCCATCAGCTCCGCCAGCGACCGGTCGGCGAAGGAGTCGTTCCAGAAGGCGGTGCCGGCGAAGTCCCCCGGGTCCACCGCCAGCACCTGGACGTCGGTCCGTCCGCTCCCATCGCCGTCCCCGCTGGGAACGGCTGCGCTTCCGTCGTACCGGACCACGAAGGTCCCGACCCGGTCGATCTCCGCGGTGGGCGCGAACCGGGACAGCGAGATGACCGCCCGCCCGGCCCCGATCTGCACGCCGACCTTGGCGTCCAGCGTCGCCTGCGCGCTCGACGTCAGGGTGGCGGTGTACCCGAGGACGGCGACCGGCAGGGTCACCGCGACCAGCAGCGTGGCGGTGGCCAGCCGGACCGCGGCGAGCCGGTTGACGGCCAGGAAGACCGCCGGTGACCGGCGCCCGGCCCACCGGCGCAGCCGCGGCAGCAGCGCGGTGAGCAGCCGGGCCAGCAGCACGGCCGCTCCGGCGATGCCCAGCAGCGGGAACGCCACCAGCAGCCCGTTCACCTGGGCGACGCCGCCGGTGCTCAGCACCGCGTCGCGGGACCGCAGCAGCACCCAGCACGCCGCCGCGGCGATCAGCAGCGCCAGCTCCCACGGGGTGCGGGAGGGCCAGCGGGGGGCGGCGCCCAGCGGCCGCTCGGCGGTGCCGCGGGCCCGCAGGCCGGCCACCGCCGCGGC
>JAICZD010000102.1 GCA_025933855.1 Modestobacter sp.
CCCACCCCCTGCTCGGTCAGGTGCGCCGCGCCGATCGTCTTGTGCCGGACGAAGTAGGCGACCAGCACCAGCGCCCAGGCCAGCAGGCTCAGCAGCAGCTGCGACCGGGTCTCCGCGCGGATGAACATCTGCACGAGGATGCCCACGATGGCCAGCGCCGTGAGCAGCGTCAGCACCGGGTAGAGCCACATCTTCACCCGGAGCCGCTCCGGCGGGATCGTCCGCCGCATCACCAGCTGGGACAGGCAGATCAGCAGGTAGACGAACAGGATGATGGCGCCGGAGGAGTTCAGCAGGAACAGGAACACCTGGTCCGGGGAGACGTAGGCGGCGATCACGCAGAGGAACCCGACCACCGTGGAGGACAGGATCGCCCACATCGGGACACCGCGTTTGCTGATGGCCAGCATCCGGCCGGGAGCCTCCCGCCGGGCGGCCAGCACGAAGAGCATCCGAGAGGCGGTGTAGAGGCCGGAGTTCAGGCAGGAGAGCACCGCGGTGAGCACGACGAAGTTCATGATGTCGGCGGCCGCCGGGATGCCCATCCGCTCCATCGCCGCCACGTAGGGCGACTCCCCGAGCTCCGTGGAGTTCCAGGGCAGGATCGTGGCCAGCAGGAAGATGGAGCCCACGAAGAAGATCGAGATGCGGAAGACGACGGAGTTCGTCGCCTTCACGATCCCACGCTCCGGCTCCGCGGACTCGGCGGCGGCGATGGTGGCGATCTCGGCCCCGACCATCGAGAAGATCACGATCACGATGCCGGAGAAGAGCGCCCCGACACCGTTGGGGAACAGGCCGCCGTGGGACGTGAGGTTGGAGAAGTCCATGTCGCGGTTCGGCCAGAGGCCCAGCACGAAGAACGCGCCCAGCACGATGAAGACCATGATGGTGGCGACCTTGACGCCGGCGAACCAGTACTCGAACTCCCCGTAGGAGGTCACCGAGAACAGGTTCGTGGCCGTCATCAGCAGCATCAGGGTCAGCGCCATGATCCACAGCGGGACGTCGGGCAGCCAGCGCTGCAGGATACCGGCCCCGGCGACGGCCTCGAAGCCGACGACGATCACCCAGAAGTACCAGTACAGCCAGCCCACGCTGAAGCCGGCCCAGCCGCCCAGGGACTGCCGGGCGTAGTCGGCGAAGGACCCGGTGCTGGGGTTGGCGACCGCCATCTCCCCGAGCATCCGCATGACCATGACGATGAGGACGCCGGTGATGGCGTACGTCAGGAAGGCTGCCGGACCGACCTCCTGGATGATCGCGCCGGAGCCGACGAACAGGCCGGCGCCGATCACACCACCGATCGCGATCATCGTGAGATGCCGCTGTTTCAGACCCTTCTGGAGGTCCCCGGATTCGGCTGCTGGACCGTGGGCCATGTCCGCTCCTCTCGTCGCAGGACGAGGTGTTGGGAGGCTGCGGCGGTGCTGCAAGCATCCTGCTGGGGCGAGGACGGGCGCGCCAGCGGAGGACCACATCTTGTTGCGCCCGATCACATGGACGTGCCGATGGGCCCTAGCACCTGCCAGCGCCGGTGGCCATCGTGGTGAGCCGGCCCCGGACGTCGGGCCGGGACGGCTGGCCGCCGAGGACGACGGAGCGCCAACCCCGGGAGACGAACCGCTGGTCGGATGCGAGCCGCCTGTCGGAATCGAACCGACGACCTTCTCATTACGAGTGAGATGCTCTACCGACTGAGCTAAGGCGGCGGGCGTGCGGCGAGAAGCTTACGGCACCCTGCGCGCCCTCCCGAGGTACCCCCGGGCCAGCCGCGAGCCGGTCAGGCGGGCAGCCGCAGCGCCACGGTGAGCGCCTCGATGGCGATCTGCGGCTTGACGTTCTGCTCCAGCGCCGTCCGGGCGGCCAGCACCGCGTCGATCCGGCGCAGCGCGCCCTCGGCGCCGATCCGGCGGGCCAGTTCGGTGGCATCGGCCCGGCGGTCGGGGTGCGCCAGCGGCACCACCGGCTGCCCCGCCGGCACCTCGACGGCGCTGATCACCAGCGCGTCCCGGTAGAGCGCAGCCAGGTCGACCAGGGCACGGTCCAAGGAGTCGCGGCCGATCCGGGTGGCCCGGGACTTCTGCCGCTTCTCCAGGTCCTTGAGCACCCCGGCCCCGCGGCTGGCGGCGGCGACCCCGGGCCCCCGGGCTCCGACGCCCAGGCTGGCCTTGACCGCGTCGGTCTCCGCGCCGTCGACCTCGGCCACCGTGCGGTCGGACTCCTCCTTGGCCGAGCCCACCAGGTCGTCGGCGGCGTTGAGGCAGGCGGCCAGCGAGATCAGCGACAGCGGGATGTCCAGCACGGCCTTGCGGGCCAGCCGGGCCGTCTCGTCCCGGGCCAGGTGCCTGGCCCGGCCGACGTGGCCGCCGGCCGCGGCGGCCGACCAGGCGGCGAGCGCCGGGTCGATGCCGTCCCGGCGGACCAGCACGTCGGCGACCGCCTGCACCGTCGGCGTGCGCAGGCCGACCACCCGGCAGCGGGACCGGATGGTGACCGGCACGTCGTCCGGGTGCAGCGACGGCGCGCAGAGCAGGATCACCGTGCGCGGCGGCGGCTCCTCCAGCATCTTCAGGACGGCGTTGCCGGCCTGCTCGGTCATCCGGTCGGCGTCCTCGACGACCACGATCTGCCAGCGGCCCTGGGACGGCGCCCGCGCGGCCGTCCGGACGATCTCGCGCACCTCCAGCACCCCGATCGACAGCCCCTCGGGAACGATCCGGTGCACGTCGGCATGGGTGCCGGCCAGCGCCGTCCGGCACGCGTGGCAGGTGCCGTCGCCCCCGGCCGGGCACTGGAGGGCCGCGGCGAAGGCCCGGGCGGCCACCGAACGACCGGACCCCGGCGGGCCGGTGAACAGCCAGGCGTGGGTCATCGCCGCCGGATGGGCGACGGCGGCACGCAGCTCGGCCACCACGTCCGGCTGGCCGATGACATCGGCCCACACGCCGGTGGCCGGCCCGGCGACGGCGGCCGGCGCAGTGCCGGCGGGCGGCGGTGCCGTGCCCACCGCGGCGGTCACGAACGCGCCTTCGCGGCCGCGTCGGTGCGGTCGCCGGGAGCGGCCCGCGCCTCCCCCGGCCGGCCCTGCAGCGGCAGTCCGTCGAGCAGCTCGGCGACCCGGGCCTGGATCACAGCGGCCAGCTCGTCGGGGGTCCGGCCGGCGTCGAGCACCAGGTACCGGTCCGGATCGGCCTCGGCCAGCGCGGCGAAGGTCCGCCGGACCCGCTGGTGGAACTCCAGCGACTCGGCCTCCAGCCGGTCCGCGGTGGACCGGCCACGGGCCCGGGCCAGGCCCACCTCGGGAGGCAGGTCGAGCAGCACCGTCAGGTCGGGCTGCAGGCCCTGGGTGGCCCAGCGCGAGATCGAACGGACGTCGTCCATCGGGATCGTCCGGCCGGCGCCCTGGTAGGCCAGCGAGCTGTCCACGAACCGGTCGGAGATGACCACCTCCCCGGCGTCCAGGGCCGGCCGGAGCACGTCGTGCACGTGCTGCGCCCGGTCCGCGGCGTACAGCAGCGCCTCGGCCCGGGGCGACAGCCCGGCGCTGGCGGGGTCGAGCACGATCGAGCGGATGCCGGCGCCGGAGGCGGTGGCGCCCGGTTCGAACGTGGCGCGGGCGACGTACCCGTGGTGGGCCAGCCAGTCCTGCAGCCGCTTCACCTGGGTGGACTTGCCGGCCCCCTCACCGCCCTCGAACGCGATGAACACCCCGCCGCCGGCCAGTCGGCGCCGGGCCGTGGTGTCTCGCCGCAGCGCGGTGACCACGTCGGCGACCAGCGGCACCGGGCGCCCGTCGTCCATCTGCCGATAGGCGACCACGCCCACCCCGACGGCCAGCGCGCCGGCCAGCAGCAGCATGATCCGCTCGCCGGTCACCGGGAAGACGAACGCGCCGAGGTCCACCTGGTGCTGGCCGAGCAGCCCGACACCGAAGGGCACCAGGGCCAGCGAGAGGATCAGCGCTGCCCGCACGAGCGACTGCACCAGCGCGAACGTCCGGCCGCGGATCGCGTCGTCGATCTCGGTGCCGAGCAGGGTGAACCCGGCGAGGTAGGCGATGCCGGCGAAGAAGCCCATCAGCACGACGAGCAGCAACGCGATCCACAGCGTGAAGGTGCACGCCAGCAGGACGACCATCACGCCGGCACCGACGATCGCCACCCCGAACAACCGCTCCCGGGACAGGTCCCGGGCCACGCTGGGGCCCAGGGCGATCCCGATGCCCAGGCCGATGAACACGGCGCCGAACAACAGCCCGTAGGCAGCCTCCCCACCGCCGAGGGCGTGCGCGAAGGCCTGTCCGGTCGCGATGACCACCCCGGCGGCGGCGAACGCGCCGGTGATGCCGACCACGAGCCCGCGGACCAGCGGGGTGTGCCCGGCGAAGGAGAACCCACCCCGCAGCGAGCCGAGGAAGCTCTCGCCGGATACCTGGACACCGGCCGCCCGCCGGCCGCTGATCGAGGGCAGGTTCCAGATCACCACGGCAGCGACCAGGAAGGTCAGCGCATTCAGGTAGAGCGCGAGATCGATCTCGTTGACCGTCGGCAGCGCGCCGCTCAGCCGGCCGCCCACCGAGGTGAGGAGCGCGAAGACCAGCGCGGCGATCACCGGGGTCAGCCCGTAGGTCGTGACCAGGGACAACTGGTTGGCCGGCTCCATCTGGTCCTTGCGGAGCATGTTGGGCACCGCGGCGTCCTTGGCCGGGATCCAGAACAGGCTGATCGCCTCGATCAGGAACTGGGCGATGAACAGCCAGACCAGCTCGTTGACCAGCGGGATCGACGCGAACAGCGCGAACCTCAGGACGTCGGAGATCACCATCGTCTTGCGCCGGTCGAACCGGTCGGCGAACGCGCCGGCCAGCGGCCCGAAGACGATCGCCGGCAGCAGCCGGAAGAGCAGCACCGCGCCGAGGGCGTAGTTCTTGCCGGCGAAGCTGTCGACCAGCGAGGTGGCGGTGGCCGTGATCGCCAGCAGGCCCAGCCAGTCACCGAAGCTGGACAGCGACATCGACAGCCACAGCTTGCGGAAGTCGCGCACCCGCAGGACGGCGCGGATCTTGGCGGCCAGGCTGACCGCGCCGGAGGCCTCCTGCCCGGCGTCGTCCGCGCCGTCCGGCCCGGCTTCGGCGTCCGGCACGCGGTCGGCGTCCCGTGCCGTCTCGGCTCCCGCCGCGGTCTCGGCGCCGGACCGGTCCCGCTCGCCGTCGGCGAGCGGCCCGTGCAGCGCACCCAGCAGCGCGCCGCCCTCGTCCCGGGCGGACGGCAGGCCGGCCGCCGGCACCCCGCCGGCCCGCGCGGTCGCGTCGGCCGGCCCGGGGACGTCGGCCGGGGACGCCCCCGCAGCGCCACCCGACACCGGGACGGCGGTACCGCCCGGCAACGGGAGGTCGGCGGCGGGTCGCCGCGGCGACGGGTCGGCCGTCGGGTCGGAGCTGATCGAGACCCCCGGAGGTGGGATGGCGCTGGGTGCGGTCGGGCGTGGGCTCGGCCCGACAACCGTACCGGCCGGACGTGACAGGACCGCCGCTCTCCCGCGCGGTCGGCGGCCCGGGAGCCGGTGTCCGCCACCGGACATGCCCGCGCTCCGCGAGGGGCCCGGCGACGTGCCGCTCCGGCCGGTTCCAGGCTCCGGAGGGGACGCGCGGGCGCGGCCGGCCGCGCCACTAGCCTCCCGCTCGTGACCGACGCACCGGGCGACTGGGATCCGACCGCCTACCTGCGCTTCGCCGGGGAGCGCGGCCGGCCCTTCGCCGACCTGCTGGCCCAGGTCGGCGCGGTCGACCCGGCGGTGGTGGTGGACCTCGGCTGCGGCGACGGATCGGCCACCGCGACCCTTCTCCGGCGCTGGCCGCGGGCCGCGGTCACCGGCGTGGACAGCTCGGCGTCGATGCTGGCCGCCGCCGCCGAGCACGCCGTTCCGGGTCGGCTGACCTTCGCCCTGGACGACGTGAGCGACTGGCAGCCGGCCGGCCCGGTCGACGTCCTGCTCAGCAACGCGGTGCTGCACTGGGTGCCCGGGCACGCCGGGCTGCTCCGTCGGTGGGCCGGCCAGCTGGCCCCCGGCGGCTGGCTGGCCTTCCAGGTGCCCGGCAACTGGCGCGCGCCGACGCACGCGCTGCTGGCGGAGCTGTGCCGGTCCCCGCGGTGGGCGCCGCGCCTGGCCGACGCGGCGCCGGACCCCGGCGCCGTGCTCGAACCGGCCGGGTACCTCGACGTCCTGACCGGCGCCGGGCTGGCCGCCGACGTCTGGGAGACCACCTACCTGCACGTGCTCACCGGCGAGGACCCGGTGCTGCGGTGGGTGGGCGGAACCGTGCTGCGTCCGGCGCTGGCGCGCCTCGACGGTCAGGAGGCCGAGGACTTCACCGCCCAGTACGCCGGCGCGCTGCACCGGGCCTATCCGCAGCGCGACGACGGGACGACGGTCCTGCCGTTCCGGCGGCTGTTCGCGGTGGGGCACCGCGCAGGCTGACCACGGGGGCCCGACCGGGCCCGGCCGCCGCGGGTCAGCGGGGCGTCAACCGGTAGGCGCGGGTGGTGTACGGCAGCTCCACCACCGCACGCCCCCGGGTGTCGGGATGGGTCGCCAGCAGCGCGCGGACCCGGCCGAGGAACTCCGCCCGGGTGGCCTCGTCCATGGTGGCGGCGTAGCTGCGGGTGCCGACGCCGCGGACGACCTCCTCGGGGGTGACCCGCTGGACGACCGCCGAGTCGAACACCTCGACGTCGGCGGGCAGCTCCGCGGCGAACCGCTGGACCACGCCCTGGTCCGCCTCGTGGTCGCGGGTCTCACCGGCGAGCAGCCGGCCGAGGGCGTGCACCCAGGGGACCCGCTCGTCCCGCTCGTTCCAGATGAACCCGACGACCCCACCCGGGCGCAGGACGCGGCGCAGCTCGGCGGCCGCCGGCACAGGGTCGAACCAGTGCGCGGCCTGCCCGGCGACCACGGCGTCCACCGAGTGCGGAGGCAGCGGAACGGCTTCCGCTCCCCCGTCGGCGGTGGCCACCTGCGGCAGCCGGGCCCGCAGCTGCTCGAGCATCGGCGCGGACGGTTCCACGGCGACGACCTCGTGGCCGGCCGCGACCAGCGCCGCGGTGAGCAGCCCGGTGCCGGCGCCCACGTCGAGCACCCGCAGCAGCCGGCTCCCGAGCAGGAAGGCCACCGCGTCGGCCGGATAGCCCGGCCGCAGCGCGGCGTAGTCGGCCGCGACGGACCCGAACGAGGTCCTCCGGGCCTGCCAGTCGTGCACCGGGAGCCGCCGTCAGCTGCCGGCCGGAACGGTCTGTGCAGTGGCCTTCGCGGCGGCGGACTTCTTCGCCGGGGTGGCCGTGCCGGTAGCGGTCTTCTTGGCTGTCGTCTTCCTTGCCGGGGCCTTCTTGGCAGGCGCCTTCTTCGCGGCGGTCTTCTTGGCCGCCTTCTTCACCGGCGCCCGTTCCCGGCGGTCGGCGAGCAGCTCGGCGGCCCGCTCCAGGGTGATCGACTCGACGTCGTCGCCCTTGCGCAGGCTGGCGTTGTGCTCCCCGTCGGTGACGTAGGGGCCGAACCGCCCCTCCCGCACCGTGACCGGGCCCTGGCTGACCGGGTCGACCCCCAGTTCCTTCAGCGGAGCCGCCGCGGCGGCCCGGCCGCGCTGCTTGGGCTGGGCGAAGATGGCCAGCGCCTCGTCCAGGGTGATGGTGAACAACGCCTCCTCGCTCGGCAGCGAGCGGGAGTCGGTGGCCTTCTTCACGTAGGGCCCGTAGCGGCCGTTGAGCGCCTGGATCTCCTCGCCGTCCGGCGCGGTGCCCACCGTGCGCGGCAGGGTCAGCAGCTGCAGCGCCTGCTCCAGGGTCACCGTCTCCGGGGACATGGTCTTGAACAGGCTCGCCGTGCGCGGGGTCTCCTTGCTGCCCTCGGGGACGACGGTGGTGACGTACGGGCCGTACCGGCCGGCCTTGACCGCCACCGGGTGCCCGGTCTCCGGGTCGGCGCCCAGGACACGGTCGCTGGACGGCGCGTCCAGCAGCTCGGCCACCCGCTCGCTGGTCAGCTCGTCGGGCGCGATGTCGTCGGGGATACTGACCCGCGCACCCTCCTCGCCGCCGGCCTGCAGGTAGGGGCCGTACCGCCCGACCCGCACCACCACCGCTTCCCCGTTGGGGGCGGTGGCGCGCAGCGGGATGGAGTTGACGCCGCGGGCGTCGATCTCCTCCAGCCGCTGCCCGACGACGGACTTCAGACCACCGGAGGCCGCGATGCCGCCGGCGTGCCCGCCCTCGCCGCCGAAGTAGAACTCGGTCAGCCAGTCGACCCGCCGCAGGTCACCGGCGGCGATCTCGTCGAGCTCGCCCTCCAGCGAGGCGGTGAAGTCGTAGTCGACCAGGGCAGCGAAGTGCTGCTCGAGCAGGTTCACCACGGCGAAGGCGATGAAGGTCGGGACGAGGGCCGACCCCTTCTTCCACACGTATCCACGGTCCTGGATCGTCTGCATGATCGAGGCGTAGGTGGACGGCCGGCCGATACCGAGGTCCTCGAGCGCCTTGACCAGGCTCGGCTCGGTGTAGCGGGCCGGTGGGGTGGTGGTGTGCCCCTTGGCCTCCAGCGCGGCGGTGTCCAGCTGCTGGCCGCGCTGCAGCCGGGGCAGCCGGCGCTCGGCGTCGTCGGCCTCCTCGTCGGTGGTCGCCCCCTCGTCCCTGCTCTCCACGTAGGCGCGCAGGAAGCCGGGGAACGTGATGGTGCGGCCGCTGGTGGCGAACTCGACCGCCTCGTCGGTGCTGGACCGCCCGGCCAGCCGGACCGACACGGTCTGCCCGACGGCGTCGGCCATCTGCGAGGCCACGGTGCGCTGCCAGATCAGCTCGTAGAGCCGGACCTCGTCGCGGCCGAGCTGCCCGGCCAGCTGGCCGGGCGTGCGGAAGGAGTCCCCGGCCGGCCGGATGGCCTCGTGGGCCTCTTGCGCGCCCTTGTTCTTCGTCGCGTAGCGCCGCGGCTCGGCGGGCACGTAGGCGTCGCCGTAGAGCTCGCGCGCCTGGCTGCGGGCCGCGCTCAGCGCCGTCTCCGACAGGTTCGTCGAGTCGGTGCGCATGTAGGTGATGTAGCCGTTCTCGTACAGCCGCTGCGCCGTGCGCATCGTCTGCTGGGAGGACCAGCCGAGCTTGCGACCGGCCTCCTGCTGCAGGGTGGAGGTCATGAACGGGGCGTAGGGACGCCGGCGGTAGGGCCGCTCGTCGACCCGGCTGACGGTGACCCGGCCACCCGCCAGCCGGGCGGCCAGCCCGCGGGCGCCGGCCTCGTCCAGGTGCACGACGTCGCTGGTGACCGTGCCGGTGTCCGGGTCGAAGTCGCGGCCGGTGGCGACCCGGCGGTCGTCGACGGTGACCAGGGTGGCGCTGAGCCGGGCCGGTTCCCCCGCGTCGGTGGAGGTGCCCGGCTCCGCGACGTCGAACGTGCCCTCCAGACCCCAGTAGTCGGCGGCGGTGAAGCGCATCCGGGCACGTTCCCGCTCGACCACGATCCGGGTGGCCACCGACTGCACGCGGCCGGCCGACAGCTTGGGCAGCACCTTCTTCCACAGCACGGGTGACACCTCGTAGCCGTAGAGCCGGTCGAGGATGCGACGGGTCTCCTGCGCGTCGACCAGCGCGGTGTCCAGCTCACGGGGGCTCGCGACAGCCCGGGCGATGGCCTCGCGGGTGATCTCGTGGAAGACCATCCGGCGGACCGGCACGCTGGGCTTCAGCGTGTCGATGAGGTGCCACGCGATGGCCTCGCCCTCGCGGTCCTCGTCGGTGGCGAGGTAGATCTCGCTGGCGTCCTTGACCAGCTGCTTGAGCCGGGTCACCTGCTGGCGCCGGTCCGGGCTGACGACGTAGAGCGGGGAGAAGCCGTTGTCGACGTCGACCCCGAGCCGGGCCCAGGACTCACCCTTGTGCGCCGCGGGCACGTCCGCGGCGTTGCGGGGCAGGTCGCGGATGTGGCCGATGCTCGCCTCGACGACGTAGTCACCGCCCAGGTACCCGGCGATGGTCTTCGCCTTCGCCGGGGACTCCACGATGACCAGCGGCTTGCCCCCACCGGCGGCGGCACGCCTGCGCGGCGTGCGGGTGCCGGTGGTCGAGTCGGCGGCGGACTTCGCGGTGGTCTTGGTGGGCGGCACGGTGCTCCTGTCGGGGTGCTGACTGCAGGCGCCGGGGCGACCCGGACGCACGCGGCCGCACTGGAGTGCAGCCGCTCGGCGACGCCACGGTAGGCCACGCCGTCCAGCCACGGCCGGACGGCGAGGCGCCGTGGGCGTGCCGCATCCGGCACAACGGCCGGCGCGGGCTGCTGTTCCCGGCGGTCCCGCGCCCTGTGCGGGCACCGGGTCGCGGCGGCGGGGCGGGGGCTCACCCCGGGCCCCGGGTACCGGCGACCACCTCGCCGAGGGCGGCCAGGGTCGGCCGGTCGGGGTCGTAGTACTCGGTGTGCCCCTGGGTGAGGTCGGTGGGCAGCTCGGTGTCACCGAACCACGGGTCGGTGGGCCCGGACCCGAAGCCGGCACTGACCGCGACCGGGTCCGCCGGCGACCAGGCGCCGTAGACCTCCGCAGCCTCCAGCGCGTCCGCCGTCCAGGCCTCGACCCCGGGGCTGCCCAGCAGGACGACGGCATCGGCCGCCAGCCGGCCGGGCTCCCGGGCCGCCCGGCCGGTGACCAGCGTGCCGTAGCTGTGCGCCAGCACCGTCGTCCGCGGCCGCGGCGGCGCCCCCGGCGCGGCACGGGTGGCGGCGAGCCCGTCCAGGGCGCGGTC
>JAICZD010000037.1 GCA_025933855.1 Modestobacter sp.
CGACGCGCTGTCGATGTACCACCCGCTGGTGCGCTCGGCGGTCTACCGGGCGGCGACCAGCGCGCAGCGGCGGGCCGCGCACCGGGCGCTGGCCGGCGCGCTGCGCGGCGATCCCGACCGGCGGGCCTGGCACCTGGCCGCCGCGGCCGACCGGGCCGACGAGGAGGTCGTCGCCGCGCTGGACGCGGTGGCCGAGCGGGCCGCGGCGCGAGGCGGTCACGAAGCGGCGGCCGCCGCCTGGGCACGGGCCGCCGAGCTCAGCGGTGGAGGCGAGGGCCGGGGGCGCCGGCTGTTCCTGGCCGCCTCGTCGGCCTGGCTGGGCGCGCACCCGTCGCGGGCGAGCGCGCTGGCGGCCGCCGCCGCGACCGACGTGACCGATCCGCAGCTGCGGGCGCGGTTGCTGACCCTGCAGGGCCAGATCGAGTGGAACACCGGCTCGCTCGACGACGGCTACGACCTCGTCCTGCGGGCCGCCGAGACCGCCGCCGGGGTGGACGAGGCGATGACCCACCAGCTGGCGATGCTCGGGGCGTCGCTGTCCGCGTTCGGCGCCCGGTCCCCGCGCACCGTCGACCCCACGGCGCTCGGTCCCGCCCCCGTGCCGGACGCCCCGGCCCGGGTCCGGGCCGCCTGGGCCCTGCTGCACGGGTTCACCGCGATCGCTCGCCGGAACTGGGCGGCCGCCGTGGAGCAGTTCCGGTGCGCCTTCGCCCTCACCGACGCCGACGCCCCCGACGACCACGTGCTGCAGCCCAACCTCGCCATCGCCGCCGTCCTGGTGGACGACGACGAGCGCGGCCTGCGGCTGCACGAGCAGCAGCTGACCGCCGCCCGCCGCGCCGGCGCGTTGACCATGGTCGAGCACGCCCTCACCCGCGGCGTGCACTCCCAGATCGCCACCGGCGCCTGGGCCCGGGCGGCCGGCGCCGCGGCCGAGGCGCTCCCGCTGGCCGCCAGCACCGGGCACCCGGGGCTGACGGCGTTCCCCACCGCAGAGCTCGCGCTGGTGGAGGCGCTGCGCGGGAGCGACGCCGCCGACCGGCACCTCGCCGACGTGGACACCATTCGCGAGGCGCACCCGACCGGTATCAGCGACAGCCTCGTGGTGGACATGGCGCACTGGGCGCGGGGCCTGCGCGCCGGCCGGCAGCCCCCGACCGCCCTGCTCCACCTGCAGCAGATCCGCGGCCCGGCACTGCGCCGGATGGCGGCGCTGGACCTGTTCGACGTCGCCGTCCGGGCCGGCCGCGAGGACGTCGTCCGCGGCTGGGCGGCCGAGGTCGGGGAGTTCGCCGCCGCCACCGGTATCCCCTCCGCGGTCGCTGTCGCCGAGCACGGCCGCGCCCTGCTGGCCGACGGCGCGGCGGCCGAGGAGCACTTCCGCCGCGCGCTCGCCGCGCACGCCGACTCCCTCCGCCTGCCCGACCGGGCCCGCACCGAGCTGGCTCTCGGCGAGTACCTCCGCCGCGCCCGCCGCCGGGTGGACGCCCGCGAGCACCTGCGCACCGCCCTCGCGCTGTTCGAGGAGATCGGGGCGGCACCACTGGCCGAGCGCGCCGCGGCCGAGCTGCGGGCCTCCGGCGAGACGGCCCGGCGCCGCGACGTCTCCACCGCGGCCGAGCTGACCGCGCAGGAGCGGCAGGTTGCCGCCCTGGTCCGGCAGGGGCTGTCCAACCGCGACGCCGCCGCCCAGCTGTTCGTCAGCCCGCGCACCGTCGACTTCCACCTGCGCAACGTGTTCAGCAAGCTCGGCCTCACCTCCCGCGCCGAGCTCGCCGCGCTGCCGCTGGACTGACCCGCGCCCTTCCCCCGGGCGGCGGACCTGGCGATTCTCCCGCGTGCGGCGGGTAGGGCGGACCGACGACCGGTGAGCAGCAGCACGGTCTCCGCGCCGCCCGGACCGTCGGTCCAGTGGTTGCCGGCGAGCGGGATGCGCACGTCAGCCGGGCTCACCGAAGCGCAGCACCGCCTGCAGCGGCGGGCTGGGCAGCCGGCGGCCGGCCAGGTCGGCCAGCAGCCGGGGTCCCTCGTCGAAGTCGACCACGTCGGTGACGAGGTGCCGGCGGACGTCGCCGCCCCGGGCGCGCAGCAGGTCGAGGGTGGCCGCGGCCAGCGCCGTCCGCGGCCAGGTCCCGGCCATGCCGCGTGGCACCCGGGAGATCTGCGCGCACACGACGGCCAGGCCGTTGTGGTGGAACTCCTCGCCGAGCCGCACGTCCGGTGCGCCGCCCTGGTAGAAGCCGAGGTCGATGACGACGCCCTGCGGGCGCAACGCCTTCAGCCCGGTGGCCAGCGAGGTGTCGTGGCCGCGGCACTGCAGGACCAGGTCGGCTCCGTGGTCGCCGGGGCCGTGCCGCCAGCGCTCCTTGACCGCGCGCCAGGCAGCGCCGTCCATGTCGCCGTCGGGGGCGTCCTCCACCGTGGCCAGCCCCAGCGCATCGGCAACCGCCCGCCGCCCGGCGGAGGGCTCGGCCACCACCACCTCGGCGGCGCCGTGCCGGACGGCGAGCAGTGCCGACAGCAGCCCGATGACCCCGCCGCCGGTCACCAGGACATGCCGGTCGCGGACGCCGGCGTCGATCCCCGCGCCGGGGCCGGCGAACGCGGCGGCCGCGTGCAGCAGGCCGTTGACGCAGATCGGGCCCATCTGGGCCAGGTAGATGCCCAGCACCGGGTCCAGGTCGTCGGGCACCGGGACCACCACCGTCTCCGCCGGGTCGACGCACCGCCCGGTCCGGTGGCCGTAGGCCATCGCGACGAGCGATCCCTCGGTCAGCGCCGCGGTGCGGCTCCCGGTGACCTGCCCGACCTCCATGTAGCCCAGGCCGCGGACCGGGTAACCGGACCGCCGCCCACCCGGGCCGAAGGCGCGCAGCTCGGGGTCCCAGCCCACCCGGTGCTGCGGATCGGTGCCCCGGACCTGGGCCACCTCGGTTCCGGCACTGATCCCGCTCCACCGGGTGCGCACCCAGGCCTGGCCGGGGCCCGGGGCGGGCTCGACGTCCTCGAGCATCGCCGGGCACCCCGGCGCCGTCACCCCGATCGAGCGGACCGCCCGCCCGCTCACCGGGCCACCGGGACGGCCGGCAGGTCGACGACCCCGCTGTCGGTGGTGGCGGCCGCGGCCACCGCGGTCACCAGCCGGTGGGTGCGCAGCGCCTCGGCGTACGGCGTCCGGATGTCGTCCCCCTCGTTGCGCACCGCGGCCACGAAGGCGCGGTCCTCCGCGACGATCGGGTCGACCTGCCGAGGCACCGTCCGCTCGCCGTCCCGGTCGGACACCACCAGCTCGTGCTCGGTGAGCCACAGCCCCAGACCGGGCGCGACGAGCTCGACCCCGATCCGGAACCCCCGCGGCAGCAGGCAGCTGTTGGAGAACGACCCGACCGCACCGGACCGGAACCGCAGCGCGGCCGTGCTCACGTCCAGGATGTTCCCGGGACCGTCCGGCGACCGGGAGCCGACCGCGCACCCGCCGGTCACCTCACCGACCAGGAACCGGACGACGTCGAACAGGTGGGTCGCCTGCTCGACGGTCTGCCCGCCGGACTGCTCCTGCCGGGACCACCACTCGGCGCGGGGGGCCTTGTCCAGCCAGGCGGCGCGCACCAGCCGCGCCGGTGCGTCCGCCAGCAGGTCGCGGGCCCGCTCCACCGTGTCCAGGTACCGCCAGTGGTACCCCACGGAGGTCAGCAGGCCCGCGTCCTCGATCCGGGTGGCGAGCCGCTCGGCGGTGGGCAGGTCGGCGGCCAGCGGCTTCTCCACGAACAGCGGAAGGCGCCGGTCGAGCGCGGCGTCCTCGACCGCGCCGTGCCCGTGCGGTGGCACGCACACGTACAGGGCGTCGAGCTCCTCGCCGTCCAGCAGCTGCTCCCAGCCCTCGTACGCCGCCGCCCCGGCCGGTTCGGCCAGCCGGCGGGCTCGCTCGACCAGCGGATCGGCCACGCCGACCACCGCGACGCCCGGCTGGGCGCGAAGTGACGCCACGTGCTTGCCGCCGATGAAACCGGCCCCGACCACTCCGATGCGTGTGACCACCCAGCGCTCGTTCCCCGCGCCCGCGGCACCCAACCTCGCCGCTCCCGGCCGGGCCGGTGGACCGCCGGCGCAGCGGGACGCGACCGATCAGGGGTGCTCAGTGGTTCCGCGGCTCCGGGCGGAAGGCGGAGACCACCGCCGTGTGCATCCGGCCGACCAGCCCCTCGACGGCACCGGGGCGCCGGCCGGCAGCCGGCGGCGCCGGCGGCATGAGGATCCACAGCAGCAGGTACACCAGCAGCCCGGAACCGCCGGCGAGGGTGAGAGCGACGAAGCCGACCCGCCACAGCAGCGACTCGATGCCGCTGTACTCGGCCAGGCCACCGCAGACGCCACCGAGCATGGTGTCGGTGCTGCTGCGCCGCAGCGGGGGGCGGTCCGGTGGAACCGGTGACGACGGTGCACCAGCGGCGCGCTGCTCGCCGGCCGGCTGGTCGGGCGACGGGGAGGCGGGCAGCGGGGCGGGGGCGGGGAACGGGGTGGATGTCATGTCCGACAGCCTGCCGAGCCGCCGGGAGCCGAACCATCGGGAAACACCCGGATCCGTCCCTGGTCCGGCTGATCCGGGGAATCCCCGGTCCGACCCCGTGCGGGTCTTGTCCGGACCGCGCGACGGCGGCCAGACTCCGGCCATGCCGCCCTCCCCCGTCGTCACCGGCACCGGCCCGCGCCGGGTGCTCGCCCTGCACGGCTGGTTCGGGTCCGCGACCGGCTGGGGTCCCTTCGCGGAGCTCGTCGATCCCGACCGGTACAGCGTCGCCTGGCTGGACTACCGCGGATACGGGGCGCGGCGCGGCGAGGCCGGCGACTACACGCTGGCCGAGATCTCCGCCGACGCGCTGGCCGCCGTCGACGCGCTGGGCTGGTCGTCCTTCGCCGTCCTGGGTCACTCGATGGGCGGAAGCGCCATGCAGCGGGTGCTGCTGGACGCCGGCGGCCGGGTGAGCGGGCTCGTCGGCATCAGCCCGGTGCCCGCCACCGGGGTGCCGTTCGACGAGCAGTCCTGGGCGCTGTTCGACGGCGCCGCCGACACCCCGGGCAACCGGTACGCGATCATCGACCTCACCACCGGCAACCGGCTGAGCCGGACGTGGCTGGACCGGATGGTGCAGCACTCCCTCGACCAGTCCGATCCGGCCGCCGTCGGGGCGTACCTGCGGGCCTGGGGGCTCTCCGACTTCGCCGCCGAGGTGCAGGGCAACCCGGTGCCGGTCGCCGTCCTCGTCGGCGAGCACGACCCGGCGCTGGGGGCCCCGGTCATGGAGCAGACCGTGCTGGCCCACTACCCGAACGCCGTGCTGGAGGTGCTGCCCAACGCCGGGCACTACGCCATGTACGAGACGCCGGTCGCCCTGCTGACCAGCGTGGAACGGTTCCTCGACGCGCTGTGAACGGCTCCACGGCGCAGCCGGTGGACACCCGGGGCCTGCTCGACCCGGCCACCTACGACAGCGGGCCGCCGCTGGAGACGCTGCGCCGGCTGCGCGCCCGGTCCCCGGTCGTCCGGGTGGAGGAGCCCGACGGGCCCGGCTGCTGGCTCGTGCTGCGGTACGCCGAGGTCGAGCGCGTGCTGCGCGACCCGGCGACCTTCTCCTCCTGGCTCGGCGCGACCCAGGTCCGCGACGCGCAGGACCTGGCGTGGGTGCGCCAGATGATGCTGAACATGGATCCGCCGGACCACTCCCGGCTGCGCCGGCTGCTGTCCCGGTCGTTCACCCCCCGGGCGGTCGCCGCGCTGACCGCCTCGATCGAGGCCACCGCGGCGCAGCTGGTGGACCGGATGATCGGCGGCGCCGCGCAGGGCCGGTGCGACTTCGCCACGGACGTCGCGGCCGACCTGCCGCTGATCACCCTCGCCGACGTCCTCGGCGTGCCGGCCGAGGACCGCTGGCTGATGTTCGACTGGTCCAACCGGGTGATCGGCTGGCAGGACCCGGACCACGCCGCCTCGGCGGTCTTCGACGGCCGCACCGGGACGGCGATGGCCCGGCAGGCCCTGGCGCTGCGGCCGGCGCCGGACGCCGACGGCACCATGCCCGACCCGCGGACCCGCGCCGGCATGCCGGACCTGTACGCCTACGCCCGGCTGCTGGCTGCGGAGAAGCGCCGGGCGCCCGGGGCCGACGTCATGTCTCTGCTGCTGGCCCAGGTCGACGAGGGCGACGGCGCGGTCACCGATGCCGAGTTCGAGAACATGTTCTGGCTGTTCGCCGTGGCCGGCAACGAGACGGTGCGCAACGGCCTGCCCGGCGGCCTGATCGCGCTGCTGACCCATCCGCAGGCGCTGGCGGACCTGCGCGCCGATCCGGCGCTGCTGCCGGGGGCGGTCGAGGAGATGCTCCGCTGGTGGACGCCGGTGATGGTCTTCCGCCGCACCGCGCGCACCGATGTGGACCTCGGCGGCGCACCGGTCCGCGCCGGGGACAAGGTCGTCGTCTCCTTCACCTCGGCCAACCGGGACGAGCGCGTGTTCGACGATCCGGACCGCTTCGACATCCGGCGCAGCCCCAATCCGCAGCTGTCCTTCGGCCACGGCCCGCACTTCTGCCTGGGCGCACAGCTGGCCCGGGCGCAGCTGCGTGCGCTGTTCGCCGAGCTGCTCCGCCGCACCGGCTCGCTCGAGCTCGACGCGCCCCCGACCCTGCTGCGCTCGACGTTCCAGCACGGCGTCAAGCGCCTGCCGCTGCGCTGGACGGCCGGCTGACCGCCGGGGCGTGCCCCCCGGCGCCGCGCATGCAGCTTCTTCGGTGACAAGCCGGTGTCGGTACTGAGTTGTTACGGAAATCACGCCGCCGATGAGATAACGTCCCGCCCCACTGCCCCGGCGGCGGAGCAGGCAGCCGCCCACGGACGGCCGGCGATCCAGCGTGCGGCCGGAACGACCATGACCATGACCATGACCAGGACCACGGCGGCGGTGACCGGGGGCACGTGCCCGGCCACCGTCCCGGAACGACGACCGAGAGAGGAGGAGCCGTCCGTGCTGAGCATCGACGCGCTCCACGTGACCTACGGCGGTGCCGTGCAGGCTCTCCGCGGGGTCTCCATGGACATCCCCGACGGCAAGGTCGTCGCGGTGCTCGGCAGCAACGGCGCCGGGAAGAGCACGTTGCTGCGGGCCATCTCCGGCACCCTCCGTCTGCAGCGGGGCCGGATCGAGTCCGGTTCCATCCGGCTCGGGGACACCGACCTGGGGTCCCGCGACCCGGCGCAGACCGTGCGGCTGGGCGTGGTCCAGGTGCCGGAGGGCCGGCGGATCTTCGGCCGCCTGTCGGTGGAGGAGAACCTGCGGGCCGGGGGCATGGGCAACAAGGACAAGTCGGCCAAGGCCGCCGCGCAGGCGCGGGTCTACGACATGTTCCCCGTCCTCCGGGAGCGCAAGGACCAGCGCGGCGGGCTGCTCTCCGGGGGTGAGCAGCAGATGCTGGCCATCGGCCGGGCGCTGATGGCCAGCCCCAAGCTCCTCCTGCTGGACGAGCCCTCGCTGGGTCTCGCGCCCCGCATCATCGGCCAGATCGGCGAGGTCATCGCCGAGATCAACCGGCAGGGCACCTCCGTGCTGCTGGTCGAGCAGAACGCGACGATGGCGCTGGGGGTGGCCGACCTGGCCTACGTCCTGGACGTCGGGGAGGTGTCGTTGTCCGGCGACGCGGCGGAACTGGCCCGGACCGACGAGGTGCAGCGGCTCTACCTGGGCCACGACACCGACGAGCCGCACGAGCAGGCCGCCGCCTCGGGCAAGACGCTGTCCCGGTGGACCCCGTGACGGCGGCGCGCGCCGACGAGGCACCGGCCCGGTCGGACATCCCGCCGGTCGAGGTGGAGGGCGTCACCGTCCGCTTCGGGGCCATCACCGCCCTGTCCGGTGTCTCGTTCACCGTCGCCCCCGGCACCATCCACGCCGTCATCGGCCCCAACGGCGCCGGCAAGTCGACCATGTTCAACGTGCTCTCCGGCGTCTACAAGGCCGCCGAGGGACAGGTCCGGTTCGGCGACGCCCGCCTCGACCAGATGCGGCCGTACCAGATCGCCGGCATCGGCGTGGCCCGGGCGTTCCAGAACATCGCGCTGTCGGGCAGCCAGTCGGTGGCCGAGAACCTGATGCTCGGCCGCCACCACCTGACGAAGGCCGGCTTCATCGCCGCCGGGCTGCGCCTGCCGAAGGCCACCCGCGAAGGCAAGGTGCACGGCCGCCGGGTCGCCGAGATCGCCGACTTCCTCGAGCTCGGCGACAAGCTGCACACCCCGGTCGGGGTGCTGTCCTACGGTGACCAGAAGCGGGTCGAGGTGGCCCGGGCGCTGTGCACCGAGCCGCGCCTGCTGCTGCTCGACGAGCCGGTGGCCGGCATGAACGCCGAGGAGACGACCCGGATGGCCGAGGTCATCCGGGAGATCCGGGCGGCGCTGGGCATCTCCATCGTCCTCGTCGAGCACGACATGGGCATGGTCATGTCGCTGGCCGACCGGGTCACCGTGCTGGACTTCGGCCGCCGGATCGCCGACGGCACACCGGCCGAGGTCCAGTCCGACCCCGAGGTCATCCGCGCCTACCTCGGCTCCGGTGACGACAGCTCCCCCGCCGACCTGGGTTCCCCCGCGCCCGGCGTCAGCTCCCCCGCGCCCGACGCGCCGGCCGCCGGCGCCCACTCCTCCGACACCCCCGGGACGCGCTCGTGACCCAGTTCCTGTCGCTGTTGCTCAACGGCATCTCCCTCGGTGCCCTCTACGCGCTGATCGCGCTCGGCTTCGTGATCATCTTCAAGGCGAGCGAGGTGGTGAGCTTCACGCACGGCTCGCTGCTGCTGCTCGGCGCCTACTCCATCGCCCGGCTCTCGGACTCGGTGGGCTTCTTCCCCGCCGTCGTCCTGGGCACCCTGATCACCGCGGCCGCGGCATTCCTGATCGAGCGGGTGATCATCAACCGGCTGCGCGGTGCCCCGGTCATCAGCCTGGCCATCGTGACGATCGGCATCGACATCATCCTGCTGACCGAGCTGATCCGGCGGATCGGCTCGGACATCCTCAACGTGCCGCACCCGTGGGCCGGGAAGTCGCTGACCATCGGCTCGGTCGGGATCAGCCAGAACCGGGCCATCGCCACCCTGGTGGCCGCCGTCCTCATCATCGTGTTCTTCGTGGCCTTCAAGTACTCCAGCTGGGGAGTGGCGATGCGCGCCTCCGCGGAGGACGGCGAGACCGCGGCGCTGATGGGCATCCGGCTGGGACGGGTCTCCGCACTCGCCTGGATCATCGCCGGGGTGCTGGCCGCGGTGGCCGCGCTGTTCCTGGTCGGCGCGCCGACCCCGGGGGTGAGCGCGGCCGCCTATACCGTCGCGCTGCGCGCCTTCCCGGCCGCCATCCTCGGCGGCCTGGACTCCACCGGGGGCGCGCTGGTCGGCGGCCTGCTCATCGGCCTGGCCGAGTCCTTCGCCGCCGGCTACCAGGACCAGATCCTGTTCCTGGGCCGCGGGTTCGGTGACGTCGTCCCCTACGTGGTGATGATCGCCGTCCTGCTCGTCCGTCCGTCCGGTCTGTTCGGCACCAAGGAGCTGACACGTGTCTGAGGCGACCGCTCCCGCCCACGGGGCGACCCGGGTCGGAAGCCCGGCCCAGGCCGGGCGGGCCTCCGAGAGCCGCCCGCGCCGGTCGCTGCTGCGGCCGGTGCTCATCGCCGCGCTGCTGGTGGTGCTGCTGCTGGCGCCCTTCTACGTCGAGGAGTTCTGGCTGCGCACCGGCTTCGCGGTGTTCGGCGCGATCGTCGGTGCGATCGGCCTGAACCTGCTCACCGGCACCACCGGCCAGCTGTCCCTCGCGCACGCCTTCTTCCTGGCCGTCGGCGCCATCAGCTACGTGTTCGTCTCCGGCGAGTCCGGCGGCATCGGGGTCGCGCAGCTGAGCGGGCTGGGCCTGCCCCCGCTGATCGGCATGATCGTCGGCGTCCTGCTCGCCGGCCTGGCCGGGCTCATCTTCAGCCCCATCGCCGCGCGGCTGCGCGGCATCTACCTGGGTGTCGCCTCCCTCGGCCTGGTGTTCATCGGCCAGCACGTCCTCAACACCTGGACGTCGGTGACCGGCGGGTTCAACGGGCGGTCGGCGCCGAACTTCTCGCTGTTCGGCTTCACCTTCGCCAACGACAACCCGCTCCTGTTCATCGCCGGGGTTCCCTTCCGGGAGGCCGAGCGGCTGTGGTACCTGGGGCTCGTCCTCGCCCTCGCCTCCTACGTCTTCGCCCGCAACCTGCTGCGCAGCCGCCCCGGCCGCGCGCTGCAGACGCTGCGCGACAGCGAGGTCGCCGCCTCGGTCATGGGCGTGAACGTGCAGCGCTACAAGGGCCGGGTGTTCCTGGTCAGCTCGATGTACGCCGGCCTGTCCGGAGTGCTCTACGCCCTGTCCATCGGCAGCGTCGCCCCGGAGTCCTTCGGGCTCGAGGTGTCCATCCAGTACCTGGCCATGATCGTGCTGGGCGGGCTGGGCTCGGTCGGCGGAGCGGCGCTCGGGGCGCTGTTCGTCAGCGCGCTGCCCCTGGTGTTCCAGCGCTATGCCGACGCCCTGCCCCTGGTCAGCAGCCCCGGCCAGGGCGGCATCAACGCCGGGGAGGCCGCCCGGTTCCTCTACGGCGCGGCCATCGTCCTGATCATCATGTTCGAGCCCGGCGGGCTCGCCGGCCTCGCCGCCCGTTTCCGCCGCCGGGGCCGCGACCCCGGCGCGCGCCGGCCCCGGTCCCCCGTGACCTCGGCCGACGCGTCCACCGACGACTCGACCACCTCCGTCCCATCCGATCGACCAGCACAAGGGAGCACTACGTGAAGAACAGCACGATGAAGCGGGGCGCGGCAGCACTGGCCGCGGTCGCCGTGGTGGCGGCAGCCGGTGGCTGCAGCAACAAGGCGCAGGACACCGGGTCCTCCTCGGCCGGCGGCGGGGCCGGCGAGGTGAAGACCGACACCGGCGTCGAGGGCACCACGATCAACCTGGGCGTCCTCACCGACCTGACCGGTGTCTTCGCGGCGCTGGGCAAGGACATCACCAACGCGAACACGATGTACTGGAAGGACAACAAGGTCTGCGACAAGTACGACGTCAAGCTCGACGTCCAGGACACCGGGTACGTGCCGCAGCAGGGCGTCCAGCTCTACAGCGGCATGAAGGACAGCATCCTGGCGATGCAGCAGACGATCGGCTCGCCGATCAACACCGCCCTCGCTCCGGAGTACACCGCGGACAAGATGGTCAACTTCCCGTCCGCCTGGGCCCAGACGCTGACCGAGATCCCGGGCACCGGTGTGGTGGGCGCCACGTACGCCGTGGAGATCGCCAACGGCTACGACTACATGCTCAAGCAGGGCCTCCTCAAGGAGGGCGACACCGTCGGGCACATCTACTTCGAGGGTGAGTACGGCGCGAACGGGCTCGCCGGCACCAAGGCCGTCGCCGCGAAGAAGAACCTCAAGGTGATCGAGGCGCAGATCAAGTCCACCGACCAGGACATGAGCTCGCAGATCACCCAGTTCAAGGCCGCCGGGGTCAAGATGGTGGCGCTGACCGTGGCCCCCACGCAGCTGGCGTCCGCAGCCGCGGCGATGGTGTCCCAGGGCCTGGACGTGCCGATCCTGGGCAGCAACCCGGTCTTCGCCCCCGGCCTGCTCCAGGGCCCGTCCGCGGACAAGATCAAGAAGGACCTGTACGTCGCCTCGCCGGTGTCGGCCTTCGACGCGCACCCCGATCTGCTCAAGGAGTACCAGGCCGCCTACCCCGACGCCACGCCCAGCCTGGGTGTCCTGGTCGGGGTCGGCATGAGCGCGATCATGAAGCAGGTGCTCGACTCGGCCTGCGACAACGGTGACCTCACCCACCAGGGCGTGCTCGATGCCTTCAACGGTCTGAGCAAGGTCGACACCGGTGGTGTCGTCGTCCCGATCCGCGGCTTCGAGAAGGGCAAGTCGCCGAGCCTGGAGAGCTTCATCCTGCAGCCGGCCGACGTGCCCGGCGGCGCCAAGGTCGTCCAGGACGCGTTCGAGGGCGAGTTCGCCGCCGACATCGCCGGCTGACAAAGGACCCCCTCGCCCCCCGCCCCTCGCACGCTCGCGGCGGGACCCTGCGAGGGGGCCGACCGACGGCGCCTCCTCCCTCCGGAGAGGGGGCGCCGTCGTGCTGTCACTGCCGATGTGGAGTCGCCGGGTGACGGGAAACGTCACCGAGCGACTCCGACTACAGGGCGCGCCGGCGGGCGACCGGCAGCAGCCGGGCGGTGAGCAGCCCGGTGAGGACGGCGGCGACCTCCAGCGGCAGCGCGGCGGACGTGGCCCGGGCCGCGCTGGCGATCACGAACGGGGCAGCGAACCCGACGTAGGCGCAGGCCAGGAACAGCGACGTCAGCGCACCCCGGCGGGTCACCGGCGCGAGCCGGGCGGTGAGCGTGAGCCCGGCGGCCAGGCACAGCCCGCTGCCCGAGCCGAGCATCAGCACCGCCACCAGCAGCCACGGCAGGGCCGCAGAGGCGGCATACCCCGCGGCGGCGGCGAACCCGCCGGCCCCCAGACCGGCGCCCACGAGCGCCGTCCAGGTGCCGAACCGGCGCTGCAGCCCGGCGACGAGGGTTCCGGCGCCCAGGGTGATGCCGGCCAGCACACCGAGGACGGCGACCGCCGGGTCGGGCAGGTCGACCAGCAGCGGCACGGCGGAGATGACGGTCGCGGGGAACGCGTAGACGCAGACCGCCACCGGGGCGAGCACCGTGGCCACCAGCCAGCCGTCACCGGGCCGGATCATCGGCACCGCCGGCGCGACCGCGCCCACCCTGGGCCGGCTGTGCAGGTCGACGGTCTCCGGCAGCCGGGTGGCCAGGACCAGCCCGGCCGTGGCCAGCACGGTGTGCAGCAGGTACGGCAGGACGGTGGGCGCCGGGGCGTACTGCCCCAGCAGCCCGCTGACCAGCGGACCGAGCGAGAATCCGGCCGTCATGGCGAACGCCGCCCGGCGCCCGCCCGCCCCCTCGCCGGAGGCCAGCGACAGCTCCCCCACCCAGGCGCTGCCCACGCTGAACACGACGCCGCTGACCACCCCCTGCAGGAACCGTGCCGCGAACAGCAGCTCCACCGATCCGCCGGCCGCGGCGAAGGCCAGCGAGGCCAGCGCCGACAGGGCGATGCCGGGGATGGCCACCCGGCGGCGGCCGAGCCGGTCCGACAGCGGGCCGGCCAGGAACAGCGCCGGGACCAGACCGGCCGCGTAGCTGCCGAACAGCGCGGTGAGGACCTCCGGGGACAGCTGCAGCCGCTCCTGGTAGACCAGCAGCAGCGGGGTGGGGACGTTGGTCCCGGCCGCCACGGCGAACAACGCGAACACCGCTCGCCGCCACGTCACCGCCGCACCCTACGGATCCGGAACGGCTGGGCACAGCGCCAAGCGGCCGGCACAGCAGCGGATGGCACAGAAGCGGAGGACGGCGCCGCCGGCGCGGCCCGAGAGACCGTACCGGCGACGCCGTCCATGGTGGGATCAGCTCACAGCCGGGGCTGCGCGGCTCCCTCCGCCCGGGTGCCGGGCCGGCGGGCCGCCAGCGGCGTGGCGACGTCCTCCAGCGACTTGCCCTCCGCGTCGACGCCGAGGAAGGCCGCGACCAGGCCACCGGCGATCATGACGCCGGAGCCGAGCAGGTAACCCCAGAACAGCGGGCTGCGGCTCTCCCCTTCACCGATCAGCGCACCGTAGATGACCGGGCCCAGCGCACCGAAGCACTGCGCGATCGCGAAGAACACCGCGATCGCCTTCGCCCGGACCTCCTGCGGGAAGATCTCGCTGACCGTCAGGTACGCCGAGCTGGCACCCGCCGAGGCGAAGAAGAAGATCACGCACCAGGCGATCGTCTGCGTCGTCGCGGTGAGCAGATCGGCCTGGAACAGGAACGCCGAGACCGCGAGCAGGAGACCGGACAGGATGTAGGTCCCCGCGATCATCTTCTTGCGGCCGATGGTGTCGAACAGGTGCCCGATGGTCAGCGGGCCGGCCAGGTTCCCGACCGCGAAGGCGATGAGGAACAGCGGCGCGGAGTTGGAGCTGACGCCGTAGAAGTTGCCCAGCACCAGCGTGTAGGTGAAGAAGATGGCGTTGTACAGGAACGACTGGGTGATCATCAGCGAGGCGCCGAGCACCGACCGGCTCGGGTAGTCGCGGAAGAGCACCCTGGCCAGCGCGAAGTAGCCGATGTTCTCGGCCGGCTTGATCTCGATCGCCCGGCTCTCGTCCACCCGCGGCAGCGGGCGGCCGCCGTGCTCGACCTCCTGCTCGATGTAGTCGATCGTCTGCTCGGCCTCCGCCTCGTGGCCGTGCATGACCTGCCACCGGGGGCTCTCCGGCAGGTGCCGGCGGACGAAGATGATCACCAGGCCGAGCACCGGCCCGAGCAGGAAGGCGATCCGCCAGCCGAGACCCGGGCTGAACTGGTTCAGGAAGATGTAGGTGCCCAGGGTGCCGATGATGGCGCCGGCCCAGTAGGTGCCGTTCACGGCGATGTCGACCCGGCCGCGGAACCGCGCGGGGATCAGCTCGTCGATCGCGGAGTTGATCGCGGCGTACTCGCCCCCGATACCCATGCCGCTGATGAACCGGGTGACGTAGAGGAAGGCCACCCAGCCCGCGCCGTTGCCGAGGGTGAACGCGGTCAGCCCGCTGCCGAGGAGGTACACGGCGAGCGTGATCACGAACAGCTTGCGGCGGCCGAGCTTGTCCGACAGCCGGCCGAAGTACAGCGCGCCGACGACCTCACCCGCCAGGTAGACCGTGGCGATGAGGCCGGCCTCGGTCGACGACAGACCCAGCGTGTCCGGCTGGGTCAGCTTGTCGACCACCGCACTGGCGACGGTGATCTCGAGGCCGTCCAGGATCCAGGCCACGCCCAGGGCGATGACCATGCGGGTGTGGAACGGCGACCACGGCAGCCGGTCGATCCGGGCCGGGATCAGACTGCGGATGCCACCGGGCGCCGCTGCCTCGGGAGCAGATGTCATAGGTGCCTCCTGATCGGAAAGGAATCGCCCCCTACCCGGCGCGTCGGCGGTTGACGCCTGCAACTTCGCGGCCGGCTCAACATCGCCCCGGCAGTGCCGAAGACGTCCTGGAAGCCACCGGCCACCCGTCGCCGGCCGCTCCCCGGCACGGCCCGCAGCGGCCCTGCTGTCCGACCGGAAGGACCCCGATGAGGCTCCGCACCAGCGCCCCGGCCGCACCGCCGCCGCCGGCGCCGACACCGCGGGACGTCGAGGCGCTGGAGCGGGTGATCGAGGTCCTGGACGGCGGTGTGCACGACCAGGTCGACGCCCACCGGAAGGTCACCGAGACCCTGGTGGACGCCCTGGGGCTCGACTACGGCGCCACCTGGCTGCCGGCCGGCGACGGCGGGTTCCAGCTGGCGGGTGAGTGCGGCGGCCTCGCACCGGCGATGGCTCCCTCCAGCGCGCGGGTGGGCCGGCTCACCGCCGGAGCCGGCTACGCCGGGAAGGCGATCCGCGCACGGAAGGCCGTGCTGGTCGACCGGGACAGCGACCCCGAGACCTGCCTGCGCTGGACGGCCGCGCTCGGTGCCGGCGCCGGTCAGGGCTGCGTGCTGCCCCTCCTCGAGGGCCGTGAGGTGGTGGCCGTGCTGGAGTACTACACCCGCGGCGAGCTGCCCTTCTTCGGTGGCCGCAAGGAGAAGTGGGACGCCCTGGGCCGGCTGGTGTCGCACGCCCGCCGCTCCGCGCTGGCCACGGCGGCGTTGCGGGCAACCCTCGACGACCGGGCGGCGGTCACCACGGTGGTCACCGAGGTCGGCGGCGCCCAGGACCAGCCGTCGGCGCTGCGGGCCGCGCTGGACACCGTGCGCACCGCGTTCGGCTGGGCCTACGGAAGCTACTGGGCGCTGGACGAGACGGCGAAGGTGCTCCGCTTCCAGCAGGAGTCCGGCTCGGCCGGTGAGGAGTTCCGCCGGGTGACGCTGGCCGCGAGCTTCGCCGAGGGCGTCGGACTGTCCGGCCGGACCTGGCGGTCGCGGGACCTCTACTTCGTGCGCGACATCGGGGAGATGACCGACTGCGTGCGCGCACCGGCCGCCCAGCGCGCCGGCGTCCGGTCCGGGGTCTGCTTCCCGCTGATCGTGGGCGGCCGGGTGATCGGCACCATGGACTTCTTCACCACCGACACGATCCACCTGACCGAGTCGCGGGCCGCGGCGCTGCGCGACGTGCAGCAGCTGGTCTCCCAGCGACTGGACGTGCTGCGACGGGGCGAGGAGGCGAGAAAGAACTCCGCGGACCTGCTCGACACCATCTCCCGGCTCCGCGAGGCCGCCGGTGACGCCGGCCGGGTCGCCGAGAGCGCGGTCGCCCAGGCCTCGACGATGACCGGTGAGGTCGAGGCGCTCGCGGCCGCCTCGGCGGCGGTCGGTGAGGTCATCCGGATCATCTCCGGCATCGCCGACCAGACCAACCTGCTGGCCCTCAACGCCACCATCGAGGCGGCCCGGGCCGGCGAGCGGGGCAAGGGCTTCGCCGTGGTGGCCAGCGAGGTCAAGGACCTCGCACGGGAGACCGCCAACGCGACCCAGCGGGTGTCCGACCAGATCGCCGGCATCCAGGCCAGCAGTCAGTCGGTGGCCAGCGGGATCCACGCCACCAGCGAGGTGATCGGCCAGCTGGACGCCGTCCAGGCCCGGATCAGCGAGGCGCTGGAGGAGCAGGTGCAGATGGCGAGGGCGTTCGAGACCCGCAACTGA